>JBMCUM010000104.1:0-7327 GCA_048622595.1 Planctomycetota bacterium
CCACGTCGCGTCCGGCGCACGTCACGCGGAGGGCGTCGAGGTCTTCGCACCACTGTTCGACGTGCGCTAGGGGGAGGTTGCTGACGAGGTTGCCGAAGTGGTCCACGTACAGGACCTGTCCGACCAGTTCCTCCCCGGACGCGTCCGGCGCGGGCGCCTCGCCGCGGCCATCCGGCCGCCCGTAGGGGCGGACCGGCTGGACCGAGGGGCGGGGCACGTCGAGCATGGTGAACGCCTTCGGGCGCGGTCCTAGGCGCGCCAGGTCCACGCCGTTAAGGATGGCGGCGGCGACGGGGGCGAAGATGTCGCGTCCGTGAAAGGTGCGCGACGCGGGCTCGGGGACGTAGCGCGTGTTGGAGACGACGACCAGCTCGCGCTGCTCGCGGGACGCGGCGACGAAGGACATCACCCCGTTGTCCGGGCAGAGGAACTTCTGTCCGCCCAGGTCGCCGGCCAGGATCCGCCGGTCCGTCCCCACGCCGGGGTCGACCACGACCACGTGCAGCGTCCCGTCGGGGAACGAGCGGCTCGCCTCGGCGAGGACGAACGCCGCGGCGAGCACGTCCTGTGGGGGGATGTCGTGGGTGATGTCGACGATGCGGGCGCGGGGGCAGTGGCGCAACAGCGTGCCCTTCATCGCCGCGACGTACGGGTCGCGCGTCGAGAAGTCCGTCAACAGCGTGACAAGCTGTTGTCTGGGCATGGTCCGTTCGTAGCGCCGCGGGCTCGCGGCGCCCGGCTGGGTCCGCGCCGGTATCCGAGACCATCCTACCGCAAACCGGTCGAAGAATCCCCCGTCCCGTCGCGGGCGGTCCCGCCGGGGCGCCGGCGAGCGGGAGGACTGATCGCCTGACCATGTGGCCGGGCGGTGGCGTTTTCCGGCGCGGCGTGATTTACGGGCACCATGCTGCTAGCATGAGATAAGCTGCTACGGAAAGGAACGCAGAGATGGATTACCGCAATCTCGGACGAACGGGCGTGAAGGTCACCCCGCTGTGCCTGGGGTGTATGAACTTCGGCGGGCGGACGGAACCCGACGACGCGGTCGCCATCATCAACCGCGCGCTGGACGCGGGGCTGAACTTCATCGACACCGCCAACGTGTACCAGCGCGGGCGGAGCGAGGAGGTCGTCGGTCGGGCGCTGCGGGACAACGGGCGGCGCGAGTCGGTGGTGCTTGCGACGAAGGTCTATGCGCCGATGGACGACGACGACCCGAACATGCGGGGCAACCAGCGCCGGCACATCGTCCAGCAGTGCGAGGCCTCGCTGAAGCGGCTCCAGACCGACTGGATCGACCTGTACCAGATCCACCGTCCCCAGTCGGACATCCCCATCGACGAGACGCTGCGGGCGCTGGACGACCTCGTCCGCGCCGGGAAGGTCCGCTACGTCGGAACCAGCACCTTCGCCGCATGGCAGGTCGTCGAGGCGCTCTGGGTCTCGAAGGAGCTCGGGCTGAATCGCTTCGTCACCGAGCAGCCGCCGTACCACCTGCTCGACCGGCGGATCGAGCGGGAGCTGGTCCCCATGGCCCGGACGTTCGGAATCGGGCTGATCCCGTGGTCGCCGCTCGCCGGCGGGGTGCTGACCGGGAAGTACAAGCGGGGCCAGGAACCGCCGGCCGGGGCGCGGATTCGCAAGAACCGCCGGGGCGAGCTGACGGAGGCCGCCTTCGACGTGGTCGAGCGCGCCGAGAAGATCGCCGCCGACAAGGGCTGCACCGTCAGCCAGCTCGCCCTGGCGTGGTGCATGCACCAGCCGGGCGTGACCAGTCCGATCATCGGCCCGCGGACGATGGAGCAGCTCGAGGACAACCTCGGCGCCCTGGACGTGGAGGTTACCGACGCCGACCGCGAGTCCCTCGACGAGGTCGCCACGCCGGGAAAGGCGATCGCCGACTTCTACGAGGCGGACTTCGGGCCGCACCAGTACCGCCTCTAGAGCAGTTTCCCCTTTCCTGCAGCGTCCGTCCTGCCTGCGGCGTCGCCGGGCAGGCGGTTCTCGCGGTCGGGGCGGCGGTTCGCGCTACTGGAACGGCCACATCACAAATGGCTCGGCGGTTCGCTGCTTGCGTTCGTCGGCGCGGGCGGCTAGCATCGTCGGCGGACGCACCCGAGGGGCGGGACGGATGGAACAGAAGCTCACCGCCAAGCAGGTCCGCGAGGCGATCGACCGCCTGTACGGGCAGGTGCTCGATCACCTGCCGAACGATGCCGCGGTCGCCGTGATCGGCATCCGCACGCGCGGCGAGACGCTGGCCGGACGGATCGTCTCGCGCCTGGAGGCCGACCGCCCCGACCGGACCGTCCGCTACGGCGTGCTGGACATCACCTTTTACCGCGATGACCTGTCGCGGCGGCGCGGGGCGCCGCTGGTCCGCGCCACGGAGATCGACTTCGACCTGGACGACACGTGGGTGCTGCTGGTCGACGACGTACTCCAGACCGGGCGCAGCGTCCGGGCGGCGCTGGACGCTCTGGCCGATTTCGGCCGCCCGCGCATCGTCCGACTGGTCGCACTGGTCGACCGCGGGGGGCGCGAGCTGCCCATAGCCGCCGATTTCGTCGGCGAGCGGGTCGACGCGGCGCCCGGGTCGCGCGTCCAGGTCCGCCTCGAGGAGACCGATGGCACCGAAGGCGTCTTCATCCTCCCGCAGGACTGACCCGCCCGACGAGAGCTCCGTCTGGACGCGAAAGGATCTCGTCGGGCTCGACGAATTGTCCGCCCGCGAGATCGTTCACATCCTCGATACGGCCGAGAGCTTCAAGGAAGTCTCCACCCGCTCGATCAAGAAGGTTCCGGCCTTGCGGGGCAAGGTCGTGGCGCTGATGTTCTTCGAGAGCTCCACGCGGACGCGGATGAGCTTCGAGCTGGCCGCCAGCCGCCTGTCTGCCGACACGCTGGGGTTCACCTCGGTCGGCTCGTCCGTCGCCAAGGGCGAGACGACGCTGGACACCGTCCGCAACGTCGAGGCGATGGGGGTGGACATCTTCGTGATCCGTCACGGTCAGCCCGGCGCGCCCCACATGCTGGCGCGGAAGGTCCGCGGGGCGGTCATCAACGCCGGCGACGGCTCGCATGAGCATCCGACCCAGGCGCTGCTGGACATCTTCACCATCCGCCAGCGTCTCGGTCGCGTCGAGGGGCTCAAGGTCGCCGTCGTCGGCGACATCGCCCACTCGCGCGTGGCGCGGAGCAACATCCTCGCCCTGCGGAAGCTCGGAGCGGAGGTCGTCGCCGTCGGCCCGCCGACGCTGGTGCCCTCGGCGATCCGCGCCATGGGCTGCGAGATCAGCCACGACCTCGACGCCGTGCTCGCCGAGGTCGACGTGATCAACATGCTGCGGATCCAGTTCGAGCGATTCGGCAGCCAACTCTTCCCGTCCGTCCGTGAGTACAGCCGGCTGTACGGCGTCAACGCCGACCGCCTCGCCCGTTGCCGCGACGACGTGCTCGTCATGCACCCCGGGCCCATCAACCGGGGTGTCGAGCTGACCAGCGACGTCGCCGACGGGCCTAACTCCTGCATCCTCCAACAGGTCACCAACGGCCTGGCCGTCCGCATGGCCGTGCTCTACCTCGTCAGCCAGTGCGTGGAATAGTGCTAGCGTTTATCGACGAAAGCTATCAGCAGCTCGATGCCGGGCCAATCTGGACGGGCCTGGCGGCGGTCTGCCTATGCCAGGAGACCAGCCGTGATATTGCTCGCGAACTGTTTAAGTTGAAGCGACGCTTTTGGAAGGTGTCCGGCCCGGATGAGATTGAGCTAAAGGGCTCGCGGTTGTTGGGAACGCGGGGCATTCAGTCCCCGCGAAATCGCGACTTCGTTTTTGAGGTTTTGTCGCTCTGCAAGCTATATGACATCACCCCCTTCGCGGTAGCACAGGAGAGCACAGAAGGCTTGTCTTTGGAACGTCTCAAGGACTCGGGTATTCTGCCCGACTTGCATCGCGGCATATTGCGGCGCGTCTACCGCTTCATGAGTGACCGCTATCCCAAGCGGCAAGCTGTGCTGGCTTTTGACGAGAGAAACCGACAGGACAACCGGCGCATTTCAAGAGCTTTTAGAAACTACCTATTCAAAAGCAGAGAAGGGCAAGAGCTCGACCAGCTTGTGGAGACGCCCTTCTTCTATGACTCTTGCATTACGCCGGCCGGCGAAATCGCGGACATTGTCGCTTATCTGATGTGTACCCGATACGCCACAGATCGAAATCGGACGGATCCGCCTCTGGAGGAGTTCTTCACGCGGTTCAGAGAATTGACCTATAATCCCCAGGCCAATGACTGGTCGGATAAGCGGCTGTGGGGGGTTTTCCGCCTTGGGAGTTGACCGGGAGTAATGCGCAAAAAGCAAGGAATTGGCGGCCTCGAAAGGCCCATCAGCCAGGCGGGTAAGGCCTGACAACCAATTCCTTATGCCAACGACATTATAGCTTATCGACTATATCGAGACAAGAGCGAAACAAGAGGATAATTCTGCCCAGCGCAAAAATGCACGACATCGTCATCAAGAGCGGGCGGGTGATCGACCCGGCGACGGGGCGGGACGAGGTGTGCGACGTGGCGATCGACGGCGAGACGATCGCCGAGGTCGGGCAGGTCCGCCGCGACGCAGGTCGGACCATCGACGCCGAGGGAAACATCGTCTGCCCCGGGCTGATCGACATCCACGTCCACTGCCGCGAGCCCGGACACGAGGAGGAGGAGACGATCGCCACGGCCTCGGCGGCCGCGGCGCAAGGGGGGTTCGCCACGATCTGCGCCATGCCCAACACGCACCCCCCGCAGGACGACGAGCGGGCGGTGCAGTACGTCCTTCAGCGAGCGGCGGATGCGGCGCAGGCGCGGGTGCTTCCGGTCGGGTGCATCACCAAGGCCCGCGCGGGCGAGGAGCTTGCGGAGATGGCGGCGATGCTCGAGGCCGGGGCCGTCGGCTTCAGCGACGACGGGGACGGCGTGGCGTCGACGGCGGTGATGCAGCGCGCGCTGCAGTACGCCGCCCACCTCGGCGCGCCGCTGATGCAGCACTGCCAGGACCCGGACCTGATGGTCGGGGGGCAGATGCACTCCGGCGCCACGGCGGTGCGCCTGGGGCTGGGCGGGATCGCTGCCTCGGGCGAGCAGATCATGCTCCGGCGCGATCTGAAACTGGTCGAGCACACCGGCGCACGGTACCACGTCCAGCACGTCTCGACGGCCGGAAGCGTCGAGCTCATCCGCCAGGCCAAGCAGACCGGACTGCCCGTCACCGCCGAGGCGGCGCCGCACCACCTGCTTCTGACCGACGCGGCCTGCGCCGAGTACGACCCGAACTACAAGGTCAATCCGCCGCTTCGCTCGGCGACGGACGTCGAGGCGTTGCGCGCGGGTGTGGCCGACGGAACCATCGACTGCCTGGCCAGCGATCACGCCCCGCACGCCGAGGAGGAGAAGGAGCTGGAGTTCGGGCTGGCGCCGTTCGGGATCATCTCGCTGGACTGCGCGCTGGGGTTGTACGCCAAGGCGCTGATCGGCGGGGGGTGGATGGACTGGCCGGCGCTGATCGCTCGTCTGACCACGGGTCCGGCGGGCGTGCTGGCCGGCGGGGCGCGAGAGGGTGCGGCGGGACAGTCGGCGTCCTTGTGCGGCCTGACGGCGGGGGCGGTCGCGGACGTGACGGTGATCGACCCGGACCGGAGCTGGACGGTGCGCCCCGAGCAGTTCGCCTCGAAAAGCCGCAACTGCCCCTACGGGGGGTGGGACCTGACAGGTCGGGCCGTCGCCACGATCGTGCAGGGGCGCGTAGCATTTATGTAAGCTCCGCGTGTTGCCGATACTATAATGGCAACGGACGCGCAGGCGGATCGGACTGCACCCCGGGATTGGGGGTCGTCATGCCGCAGTAAGGCAGCACGCATGGGCAAGGCATCTACGGAGCGTCGCAGGCACAAGCGGCATGAGGCGGCTTACCCGGTGACGGTGTTCGACGCGTCGGGCAAGGTTCTGGCGCGGACGCGAACGGTCAACATCTCGCGCGGCGGGTTGCTTCTCCGCGCCCCGCGTGAGGTGGCCCCGGCGCCGAAGGACACGGTGGAGGTGGACCTGTCCGCACCGGGCTCCGACGCGCGGGTGGCGGAGTTCTTCTGCCAGGCGCAGGTGGTCCGCCACCAGCCCATCGACTCGCCCGGTCACGTGGGCGTGGCGCTGGAGTTCACTCACCCGCTCCCGCTGCGGCTGGGCGACTGACTCCCAGGCGACCTCGCCGATACGCCGGACGAACCCGCCGCCCGCGCTACGGATAAAGGCCACATCGCAAATGGCCCGCGCGCGATGCCGATTGCGTCCCGGGCAGCGATTGCGTAGCATGTCTCCACCTGTAACGACCAAAGGCCGGAGCATGCTCGCGATCATCAGTGACATCCATTCCAACGTCGAGGCCCTGCAGGCGGTCCTGGACGACATCGCCGCGCGCGAGGTGGAGGCCATCCTGTGCCTCGGCGACGTGGTGGGATACGGGCCCGACCCGGTCCAGTGCACGCAGATGGTCCGCGACTGCGCCGAGCTGACGCTGATGGGCAACCACGACGCGGCGGTGCTGTTCGAGCCGAGCAAGTTCAACGTCGCCGCGGAGAACTCGAGCTTCTGGACGCGGGCGCAGATCGAGGCCGCCGACCGCGAGGCGCGCCACGCCTGCTGGGACTTTCTGGGCGTGCTCCCGATCAAGGCGACGCGGGACGCTGCGGCGCTGGGTCTGGGGGAGGTTTCGCTGGTACACGGCAGCGCGCGGCGTCCGGTGAACGAGTACCTCTTCCCGGACGACGTGTACACGGCGCCGAACAAGGTTCAGGGGCAGTTCGAGCGGTTCGAGCGGATGTGCTTCTGCGGGCACACGCACGTTCCGGGCGTGTTCACCGCGGCGCCGGACTTCTACGCCCCGGACGAGCTGGAGGGCGTCTGGGAGGCGCGCGGCGACGAGAAGGCGCTGATCAACGTCGGCTCGGTCGGTCAGCCACGCGACCGCGACCCCCGCGCCGCCTACGTCCTGCTCGAGCCGAACCTCGTGCGATTCGTGCGCGTGGAGTACGACGCCGACGCCGTCGCCGAAAAGGTCTACGCCATCGACGCCCTGGACGACTACCTGGGAACCCGTCTGAAGGAAGGCCGCTGAGGAGCCGTTCGTGAACTTCCGACGACTGGCCATTGTCCTGACCGCCTTCGCGCTGGGGCTGGTGCTGCTGTGGCTGTACACGACCGCCCAGCAGCAGCGCCGCCAGCAGCCCGACGGCGACGATGCGAGAACCCGCCCGGGGCAGACCCAGCCGCACGGCGCCGACACCGGAGC
>JBMCUM010000105.1:0-7322 GCA_048622595.1 Planctomycetota bacterium
GAGCGGGCCCGGCCTGCGACGCGCCCCGCCCGCACGGACGCCGGCGCGTCCGAGCGCCGTCCAAGCCGGACTCGCGGTGCGGTGGCGGGGCGGCGGAGCGCCGAGCCCGTCCGCCCCATCCAGCCGGAGTATCCGCCCCGCGCCGTCCGTCGCGGGCTCACCGGCCGCGTGATCGTCGCCGCGCATGTCCTGCCCGACGGGACGCCCGACGCCGTGCGCGTCGAGCGCAGCTCCGGACACGAGATCCTGGACCGCGCGGCGGTCGAGGCCGTTTGCGAGGCGAGTTTCCGCCCGGCCCGCCGCGACGCGGGGCCCGTCGCCGCCTGGGTCCGTGTGCCGGTCCGCTTCGTCCTTCACGAGGCGCGCTGATCGCCCGTCCGGCGCCGTCTGACAGGGATGCGCGCCGCCCGGGTTCCGCTCAGCCCGCGGGCACTTCGGCATCGAGTCGCCGGCGGAGCTGGCGGACCGTCTCGGCATACTCGCGGCGCCGGGCGAGGTTGACGTTCTCGCGCGGGTCGGCGTCCAGGTCGAACAGCTCGGTGTCGCCGCGGCCCTGCCAGAGCAGGACGCCTCGCCCCGGCGGGCCGTAGTGCGTCAGGCGCCACCCGGGCGTTCGGATCGTCCGCGCCGCGCCGCAGCGCGAGAACACGGCGTCCTTGAAGGGCCGTGCGGGGTCCTCGAGGACGGGGCGCAAGGATCGGCCTTCGACGTGGTCGGGCGCATCGACCTCGAGCAGGTCGCAGAGGGTGGGGTAGAGGTCCAGCAGCTCGACGAGGCAGCTGCATTCCCGTCCGGACGCCGCGCCGGGCACGCGCACGAGCAAGGGCACGCGGGTGGACTCCTCGAAGGAGGTGACCTTGGACCAGAGCTTGTGCTCACCGAGGTGCCAGCCGTTGTCGCCCCAGAGCACCACCATCGTGCTGTCGGTCAGCTCCAGAGCGTCGAGCGCGGCGAGGATCCTGCCGATCTGCGCGTCGACGAAGCTGACCGACGCCCAGTACCCATGGACGCACTCGCGCTGCTTGGCTTCGTCGAGGATGGGGAAGTCGTCGTCGCGGTAGGAGCCCAGGTCGCTGTACGTTGCGGCGATGGTTTCGTCCCCGTAGTGGAGGAAATCCACCAGGTTCGAGTAGCCCACGGCGTCGGCGGGGAAGAACGGGTTGTCCGCCAGGTCGACGTCCTGGCGGTCGTACAGGTCCCAGTACCTTCCCGGCACCGCCCACGGAAGGTGAGGCCGGTAGAATCCGGCAGCCAGCAGGAACCGGTCGCCGCGCTCGGCGAACTGGCGCAGCAGCTCGGTCGTGTGGGCGGCGATCATCCCGTCCGGGTAGGCGTCGTCGGGCGCCTCGGCGCGCTCGCAGATCGGCGGGCGGTCCTGCAGTGTGCCCGCACCGCCGCCCAGCAACCGGCGGAAGTTCCTGACCAGCCGCTGGTTCTCGATGAGCTGGTACCCGGAGCAGTACCCGTCGCAGGCATAGGGCGCCTCGTAGAAGGTGTCCGTCCACCGTGCCGTCCACGCCCCGTCGTCGTCGTCGTTGAAATGGGTAACCTTCCCGACCGAGACGGTCGTGACGCCCGAGTCGCGCAGATGCCCCGGAAGCGACCGCTGACCCGGACCGAGTATCTCGTCCGCCCGACCGCACCATTGCGGGCCCGGACGCTTCCCGCTGAGTACGCTGGCACGCGACGGCATGCACTGGGGGTACTGGCAGTAGGCGCGGTCGAAGCGCACGCCGCCGGCAGCCAGACCGTCCAGATGCGGCGTCACCAGCTTACGCTTGCCGAAGCAGTTGATCTCCGGCCGCAGGTCGTCGACCGCGAGGAACAGCACGTTGCGAATGGACATGCGCCGCACCTTACCCGCGTCGGGCGGACCGGGCAAGCCCGCCCCGCCGGCGCGAGGCGCCCGTCGCCGGGTCCGCGTGGCGCGGTTCCGGCCGACGAGAAATGCGGGCGGCTCCGCGCGGACGCGCGTATAATAGCCGCCGACCGGCGGATCCCGCCGGCAGCATCCGGGACTCTTGACCCATGGAAAAGGAGCATGTGATGGCGCCCATCCGCCGATTCCGCCTGATCGCCGCTGCCGTTTGCGTGATGACCTGCGCCTGCCCGTGGGGCGCTGCGACCGCCCGCGCGGACGAGCCCGCCGAGCCCGCCGGCGACGCGCGCATCGCGCCGTCGGACCTGCACTACGTCGGCGCATTTCGCCTGCCCGACGGGCCCGATGAGTTCGCCTGGGGCTGGAGCGGCCAGGCGCTGGCGTACCGCGCCGACGGCGACCCGGACGGCGCCGACGACGGCCACCCGGGCTCGCTGTTCGGAACCGGGCACGACTGGCATCACCGCGTCTCGGAGATCACCATCCCGCGCCCCGTCGTCTCCGAGGACAAGAACCTCGACGATCTGCCCACCGCCGAGACGCTCCAGCCGTTCGCCGACATCGGCGGGCCGCTCTTCGACGAGATGGAGCAGGCCCGCGCCGGGCTGGCCTGGCTGCCGCCCCAGGGTGAGCAGACCTCCGCGAAGCTCTACTTCTGCCGCGGACCGCACATGCACGAGGCCCAGGCCGTGCCCTCCCACGGCTGGTGCGAGCCGGACCTCTCCGAGCCCGACCCCGCCGGGCCATGGAGGATCGCCGACGAGTGGACCTACGTCACCACGGACTACCTGCTGCCCATCCCGCCCCGCTGGGCCGCCGAGCACACCCCGCCGATGCGCCTGGCGACCGGGCGGTTCCGCGACGGCGGGCAGGGCTCGCAGGGACCGACGCTTCTGGCGATCGGCCCGTGGAACCACGGCAACCCGCCCGCGGCCGGCGCGACGCTCGACGCCGTCACGCTGCTGCGGTACTCCAGCGTCGTCGACTACGAGCAGCACACGCTCGAGAACTACCATCACAGCGACGACTGGGCGGGCGCCGCCTGGCTGACAAGCGGCGACCGCGCCGCCGTCGTGTTCGTCGGGACCAAGGGCAAGGGCGAGTGCTGGTACGGGTTCGCCAACGGGGTCGTCTGGCCGGAGGAGGGCCCCTGGCCGGAGGTCCCCGACCCGCCGAACGACCAGCGCGGATGGTGGTCCAGCGCGTTCGCCGCCGAGATGCTGTTCTACGACCCGGCAGACCTCGCCGCCGTCGCCGCAGGCGACATGGAACCGTGGGCGCCCCAGCCCTACGCCACCCTCGAGTTCGCCGACCGCCTGTTCCGAGAGCGCGAGCAGTTGGAGATGCGCCACGTCGGCGCCGTCGCCTACAGCCCGGCCGCTCGCACGCTCTACGTCATCGAGCTCCGCGCCGACGGCGACAAGTCGCTCATCCACGCCTGGCGCGTCGGCGCGGACGCACCCGAATAGAGCGCCGCGACCCGCGCAGTCGTAGGGCGTGCACGCGTGTTTTTGCGTGCACGCGACCCATTGCGCGTGCAACAAGTTGCACGCCCTACGAACTACGAACTACGAACTACGAACTGGCGCGTCGGCGCGGACGCACCCGAATAGAGCGCCGCGACCCGCGCAGTAGGGCGTGCACGCGTGTTGTTGCGTGCACGCGACCCATTGCGCGTGCAACAAGTTGCACGCCCTGCGAACTTGAATTTCACCTTCGGAAGGGATCTACGAAGGACAACCGCTACTGCCTGGCCGTCTACTTCTTCTGGGATGAAAACACGCGGCAAGTGATAATCGGCTGGCTGCCGAGCCACCTTGACACGCGCGCGACGTAACAGGTAGGGCGTACAGGCAACGGCTGCACGCGCAACAGGTCCGGGTGTGTGCGCTGGGTCGTGGGTCGCAGGTCGGGCGTCGGCCTGGGCGGAGGGGCAGCAACGTTCGGTACGGCGGCCGGGGCGCTGCGGGGCTCTGTGTTGCGGTGTGGCGCGGATGGGGCCCGGGGCGGGCGCAGCGCGACGGGGCTTGCGCGCGGGACGGTTGCGTTGGAAGCGTTCGCGGGCCATTTGCGATGCGCCCTTTATCCGTAGCGCGGGCAGCACCGCCCGTATGGGTCTCGCCAGCGCGTGGCGAGGCATCCCATACGGGCCGTATGGCTTGCCCTCGCTGGGGAACCTTTCGCGGCCGAAACGGCCGCGGGACGCGCGGGCAAGATGCCCGCGCTACAAACAGCGGACATGGCTCGTTCGCGGGCGCGGCTTGCACGTCGCAGGCGGCGGGGGTATGCTCCCCTCGGCGCCGCGGCGCCGGGGCAGCGAGCAGATGATCGCACGCGTTCACAGCGCTATTCTCCAGGGCATCGACGCCATCGCCTGCGAGGTCGAGACGGACGTGGCCATCGGCGGGACGGGCGAGCTGAAGCTCGTGGGGCTTCCCGACGCGGCCGTCAAGGAGTCCGTCAGTCGCATCCAGGCCGCATTGAGGAACAGCGGGTACCGCTGGCCGGGCCCGAAGGTCACCATCAACCTCGCCCCGGCCGACGTGAAGAAGGAATCGTCCGCCTTCGACCTGCCCATCGCGGTCGCGACGATGCTGGCCGGGGGCATGTTCGCCTCGGAGGCGGTCGACGACTACGTCCTGCTGGGCGAGCTGGCGCTGGACGGTCGCGTCCGCCCGGTCAAGGGCGCCCTGGCGACGGCGATGCTCGTCGACCGGCTCGCCCGCGGCCCCAAGCGCGACGCGCCGCGCGGGGTGATCCTCCCGGCAGAGAACGCCGCCGAGGCCGCCGTCGTCGACGGGGTCGAGGTCCTGCCCGTGCGGTTCCTGTCCGACGCGGTGGGCATTCTGACCGGCGAGCTGCCGGCCGAGCCGGTCCGCGTGGACCTCGACGAGGTCTTCGCCGCCGAAAGCCGCTACGACGTGGACTTCGCGGACGTTCGCGGGCAGGAGGCGGTCAAGCGGGCGCTGACGATCGCGGCGGGGGGGCATCACAACATTCTGATGATCGGCCCGCCGGGCTCGGGCAAGACGATGCTCGCCAAGCGGATCCCGTCGATCCTTCCGTCGCTGACGGCGGGCGAATCGCTGGAGACCACCCGCGTGTATTCGTCGCGCGGGCTGCTGGCGCCGGGGCAGTCGCTGATGGCGACGCGCCCGGTCCGCACGCCGCATCACTCGTCCAGCTCGGCGGCGCTGATCGGCGGCGGGGCGATCCCGCAGCCCGGGGAGGTGTCGCTGGCGCATCACGGCGTGCTGTTCCTGGACGAGTTCCCCGAGTTCGCGCGGGACACGCTGGAGATGATCCGCCAGCCGCTGGAGGACGGCTGCGTGACGATCCCCCGCGTGCACGCGACGCTGAAGTTCCCGGCGCGGATCATGCTGGTCGCGGCGATGAACCCGTGCCCGTGCGGGTACTTCACGGACCCGAAGCGGCGATGCAAGTGCAGCCCGTTCCAGATCGAGCGGTACATGTCGCGCGTCTCGGGCCCGCTGATCGACCGGATCGACATTCACGTCGAGGTCCCGCCCGTCCCGTGGCGGCAGCTCCGCGGCGACGGGGACGGGCTCTCCTCGGCCGCCATGCGCGAGCAGGTCACCCGCGCCCGCGCCGCACAGCGGCGGCGATTTGCCGACGGCGAGGGCCCCGTGACCACGACGAATGCCACGATGTCGTCGCGGCAGGTGCGGCGGTACTGCACGCTGGACGAGGCCGGCGAGACGATCCTGAAGCAGGCGATGAACGAGATGGGCCTGTCGGCCCGCGCGCACGACAAGATTCTGCGCATCGCCCGAACCATCGCCGACATCGACGGCGACGAGAAGCTGCAGTCTCACCACGTCGCCGAGGCCGTGCAGTACCGACGGCTGGACAGGAACCTGTAACTTGTGGGGTGGGCAACCTGCTTGCCCGCCATTGTGGTGTGATGCGACGCGGTGAGGTGGGCAGCGAGTTACCCGCCCTACGAAATCAACTCCGGGCTAAGACACGTCGCGTTCCGGGCCGAGCAGGTCGTCGTAGGTCTCGCGACGGCGGATGATGCGCCACGTGTCGCCGTCGACCAGCACCTCGCACGGGCGCGGGCGGGCGTTGTACTGACTGGCCATGACGAACCCGTACGCCCCGGCCGAGAACAGCGCCAGCAGGTCGCCGCGCTGCATCGGCGGTAATGTCCGCCCGGCCGCCAGGGTGTCCGACGTCTCGCAGACGCCGCCGACGACGTCGACGGTCTGACCGTCCGGGGCGGCGTAGTCCGGGCGGCGCTCGGGCGGCGCGGCGCCGTCGGCGAGCTGCGCCGGCCAGACGAAGTGCTCGGCGCCGTACAGCGCCGGGCGGAGCATGTCCGTCATGGCGCCGTCGACGACGACAAAGCGCTTCTCGCCGCCGGCCTTGGTGTACAGCGTCCGCATCAGCAGGATGCCGGCGTTGCAGGCGACGGATCGGCCGGGCTCGAGGATGATCTGCAAGTCCCGCCCGCGAAGCAGCGGGAGGATTTCGCCGGCGTAGTCCGCCGCCTCCGGCGAGGCGCCGGCGACGTAGTCGGCCGCGTAGCCCCCGCCGATGTCCAGCGTGCGAATCGTGTGGCCGGCGTCGCGCAGCGTGTCGATCATCGCCAGGGCGCGCTCGATGGCCTGGACGTAGGGCTCGGCGGAGTAGATCGGCGAGCCGATGTGCATGTCGACACCGTCGAGGCGGACGTTGTCGTCGCGGCCGAAGCGCTCGAAGAACGCCTCGGCGCGGTCGATGTCCACGCCGAACTTGGTTTCCTTCTTTCCGGTGGTGGTGTACTTGTGCGTGTTGGGGTCGTAGACGTCGGGGTTGACGCGGAGGGCGGCGCGGACGGTCGCGCCGCGCTCGGCGGCGATACGGGAGATCGCCTCGAACTCCTGCTCGCTCTCGACGTTGAACAGGCCCACGCCGGCGTCGATCGCCTCGCGGATCTCGCGGTCGGTCTTGCCCACGCCGGCGAAGACGAGGCGCGACATGTCCGCCCCGGCCGCGCGGGCCCGGGCGATCTCCCCGCCGCTGACGACGTCGAACCCGCTGCCGAGCTCGGCGAACATTCGCAGCACGTGGACGTTGGCCAGCGACTTGATGGAGAAGCAGATCGTCGCGTCGAGCTCGCCGAACGCATCGGCGAAGCGGCGGTAGTGCTCGCGCAGCGTCTGGGCGGAGTAGACGTACGCCGGCGTGCCGACCTCGTCGGCGACGTCGGCGACGGCCACGTCCTCGCAGAACAACGCGCCGTTGCTGTATTCGAAAGCGTCCATGGGATCGTCCTTGCCTCGCGAGCGTGCAGGTTACGCAGATATTCGTGACGCTGCAACGTGTTCGCGGAATTGGCTCGCTGTCGGTGAGAGCTACGGGGCGCCGGCCGCGAAGTCGCGGACGGCGTCGGCGGCGCGGCGGGCGAGCCAGTGCGTCGGGTCGCGCAGGGCGAGCC
>JBMCUM010000106.1:0-7252 GCA_048622595.1 Planctomycetota bacterium
GCCCACGCCGGTGACGGGGCGATCGAGCTGGACGGGTGGGACGATTACGTCGACCTGGGCGAGATCGAGGTCGCCGGAGACGAGGTGACCTTCTTCGGGTGGTTCAAGGCCGACGACTGGGACTGCACCGACGCGCCGTTGATCGCCAAGGCCACCGGAACGGCGAAGAACGACCACGCCTGGATGCTGGGGACGGACCAGGAGTCCGGGGACGTCCGCCTGCGGTTCCAGCTTCGCGCCGACGGCGTGACGCGCGAGCTGGTCGCCGACGGCGGCAACTGCGAGGCGGGCGAGTGGGTCTTCGCCGCGGCGGTCTACGATGGCGAGCGGATGCGCCTGTACAAGGACGGCGTGGAGGTCGGGTCCCGACGGCACAGCGGGACGATCGGGGATGCCGGAGGCCAGTGGGAGGAAGACGGCGAAGGCGAGGAGGACGGCGCCGATGCGCTGTCGGAAGCGTCGGCGTGGATCGGGGGCAACCCGTCCGGGGCGCGGCAGCGCCCCTGGGACGGGTGCATCGACGAGGTGGCGATCTGCGACCGGGCCCTGACGCCCCAGGAAATCCGCGCCCTGTGGCGGGCGCGTCTGGCCGAGGCGGAGATCATCGCCTACGGCGACGAATGAGCAGGAGCAATGCAATGGACGCACCGAGGACCAGTCGCATCCAGGTCGATACGTACACCCGCGTCTGCCTGACGGTCATCGCCGTGCTGTTGACGGTTCTGATCGTGGGGCTCTGGGCCGACGGCACGCCGGACGCCCGCCCCGCTCGGGCGGCGGAGTCCTTCGCCAACGCGACCGAGCAGCGCAAGGCGATCATCGACGCTCAAGAGGCCACGACCGCCAAGCTCGGCGAGCTGATCGCGCTGCTGCGCAGCGGAAAGGTCGAGGTGCGCCTGGCGGACGCGCCCGACAAGGCGCCCAAGGAAGGAGGTGGGCCCGATGCAAAACCCGAGCCCGAATAGCGGCGCGCGGACCGACGGGTTCACGCTGATCGAGGTCCTTGCGGTGGTGGTGATCCTTGCCGTGGTCGCCGCCGTGGCCATCCCCTACGCGGTGGGCACCAGCGGCATGACGGCGGCGTCGGCCGCCCGGCGGGTGGCCGCGGCGCTGGAGTATGCCCAGAGCGAGGCGATTACCACCCAGGAGCCCATCCGCGTCGCTTTCGACACGTCCGACGAATCGTTCGAAGTTCTCCGCGCTAACACAAGTGAGGTCCTCATCCATCCGATGACTAAGGAGGCCTACCGGGTGGCGTTCGGCTCGGAGGACAGGTTCGGCGAGCTGGACATCGTCTCGGCCGGTTTCGGCGACGAGTCCTGCGTCGAGTTCGACGAACTCGGCGCGCCGGTCAACGCCGGGACCGTAACGCTCCAGGTGGGCCCGTACGTTTACCGGGTTTCCGTGGCGGCCGCGACAGGACGCGTCACCGTCACCGAAGGACCATAAGAGGATGACGCCCATGCTCAGCGGGCTGCTCAGCAAACGACGTTGGCCCATCGGGCTGGACATCGGCACGGCCGTGGTCCGCATGCTGCAGCTTCAGCGTGTGGGGGGCAACGTCAGCGTCGTGTCCGCGGGCAAGGCGGACCTTCCGCCGGGCAGTCACGCCGGACCGGGGCGCCCCCAGGCGGTCGCCGAGGCGATTCGAAGTATCCTCGCGGCGGGACACTTCCGCGGGCGTCGGGTCGTCAGCGCGCTTTCCTGCAAGGACATGCACGTCAAGAACGTCCGCATGCCCGCCATGTCGGATCGCGAGCTGGTCGGCGCTGTCCGCTGGGAGGCCGACGAGCGGTTCCCGTTCCAGCCCACCGACGACCAGCTCCGCTGGATCAAGGCCGGGCAGATCCGACAGGGTACCGACGTCCGCGAAGAGGTGATCATGATGGCGGCGCAGCCGGGTGCTGTCGAGAAGCACCTGGACCTGCTCAGCGACGTGGGACTCGTTGCGGCGCACATCGAGCCCGAGCCGCTGGCGCTGTTCCGCGCGTTCAGCCGCTTCCTCCGCCGACAGGGCGATGAGCAGGCCGTCAACGTCGTCGTCGATGTCGGGCACAGCGGAACGCGGGTCACGGTCGCGCGGGGGCGGCGCGTCGTGTTCGTCAAGGCGCTGGACATCAGCGGGCAGCAGTTCACCCAGGCGGTCGCCAAGCATCTGAACCTCAGTCCGGGCGAAGCCGCCGAGCTGCGCCTGCGGATGATGCGCGAGGGCGAACCGCCCCGCGGCGGGACCGACCGCGGCGACGACGGGCACGACGGCGCAACCGACGCGGGGACGAAGGACTGGACCTTGTGGGACGCGATGCGACCCCAGGCCGAGGCGCTGGCCAGGGAGATCTCGCTGTGCCTGCGGTACTGCTCGGTGACATTCCGCGGTCTGCGCCCGCAGAAGCTGGTGCTGATCGGGGGCGAGTCGGCAGATGCGGCGCTGGTGGAGCTCCTGGGCGAGAACATCGGCGTGGAGTGCGTCGTGGGCGAGCCGTTGCGGGGCGTGGACGTGAGGAACATGGGCGTCGACGCCGCGACCCGGCGCGGTGCGTTGGCCGAATGGGGGGTGTGCACCGGGCTGGCGATGCGGGAGACCAACCTCGAGAACGTCAGCAGCGAGACCTGCGATGATGAACGTCGACTTTCTGCCTGAACGCATCGTTCAGCAGCGCGCCCGGCGCAGTCGCCAGGTGCGCCAGGGCTGCCTGCTGGGCATCTGCCTGGTGGCGCTGGCGGCGCTGGGCTTCGCCCGCCAGGGGCAGGTCCGTCAGGCCCGCGCCGAGCGACGCGTCTGGACCAGCCGTAGCGAGAACGTCCGACAGCAGGTCGCCCTGCGCCGCAAGCTCGAGCGCCAGCAGGCCGAACTGGCCATGAAAGAACAGATCGACCGGCGGCTGGGCATCCGCATCAGTGCCCGCGACCTGCTGGCCGAGCTCAGCCGCCTGCTGCCGGAGTCGATGTGCCTGACGGGACTGGACATCGAGGCCGTCCGCGTCGCCGACGCCCGCAACGGGCGCAGTGCCGGACGGGCCCGTCCGGTCCGGCGCCCCCCGGAGGACGCCCCGACGACCGCTTCGTTGCGGGTGGTGATCCGCGGGCTGGCGCCGAACGACGTGGACGTGGCGAACTTCATCGGACGCCTGTCGGCGTGTCCGCTGTTTACGTCCGTGCGTATGGGTTACACGCGCACGGTGCAGTTCCGCCGGCGCGAGGCGCGCGAGTTCGAGGCGAGCTTCTCCGTCGTCCAGTAGCGCACGGAGCTCAACAACACCCATGGATATCCGCAAGTACATGACGAAGGACACGGCCGTGATGCTCGGCATCCTCGCCGTTCTGATAATCTGCGCGGTCGTGTTCGTGTATGTCCCGCAGCACCGCAAGGTGCAGGCGGCGCGCGCCGACATCGCCGCGGCGCGGAACGATCTGCAACAGAACGCGCGACTGGCGTCGGTGGTTCCGATGATGATCCGCCGCGTGGAGCAGATGCGGCGGCTGTACGACAAGGACTGGGAGAAGAAGCTGCCGGCCCAGACGAACCTGGGTCAGTTCGTGCGGCAGATCAGCCACTTCCGCGACGTCGAGGGGCTCTCGGGCAGTCTGATCGAGCCGGGAAGCCCGGAGCAGACAAACCTGTACAACGCGCTGCCGATCACGATGCGGGTGCGCGGGCGGTTCGAGGCGCTGGGGCGCTTCCTGCGGCGCCTGGAGGAGATGGATCGCCTGGTGCGCATCCGCGAGATGAGTATCACGACCGAGAGCGACGAGACCCCCGTCGAGGTCGAGGTGATGATGCAGATGAGCATCTACCACCGTGAGGCGGAGATCTGACCGCGAGGACATCACGTGAACGCCGTAGCGATGAAAAACCAGTTCGTCGGCGAGCTCCGAGCCAACAAGCGCAAGGCCGTTGTGCTCGTGGTGCTTGCGGCGGTGGCTTTGGTGCTGGTCGTCCGGCTGATGGTCGGCGACGGGCGGACGCCGCAGCGGGCCGGGGCGGACGTGCCGACCGTGGCGAACACGAGCGGCGGATTGCTGTCGGCGCCCGGCGGCGCCCAGCGGGTCCGCCAGGCGCGACAGGACCGGCGGGACCGGTATCTCGAGCGATTCGACGCGGCGATCCGGCGGGACCTGTTCACGCCGAATGCGGACTACTTCCCGCAACCCGAGCCGCCGCCCGAGCCCGAGACGACCAAGCCCGAGCAGCAGACCGAACCCGCGGCGAGCCCGACCGCCGAAGAGATTCGCCGGGCGCAGATACGCCGCGCCGCGCAACGCCTGGAGCTGCAGACGACCTTCGTCTCCTCGTCGCCGACGGCGATGATTGACGGGAAGGTGCTGGGCCCGGGCGACCGCATCAAGGGCTTCGAGGTCGTGCGGATCACCTCGCAGGCCTGCGTGGTGCGCAAGGATGACGTCGAGACGGAACTGAAGCTTCGCCCCTGACCGGGGCGGGTGTGCTGTAAGGCGAGCAAACGGCCGCCGCTTCAGGAAGCGGTCGCCGCCACAAGGAGCGATGCAATGGACCTTTTGCGACAGGCTGAGCGGATCGCGCGGGTGAGCGTCGCGGCGGGAGTCGTGCTGGTAATTTGTGCGACCGGTCCGGCCGAGCCGGTCGTCACCCAGCCGGCGCCGGTCGAGAACGGCGAGAAGCTCGTCAGCACCACGCGTCCCGGCGTGGTCGAGGAGCTCCACATGCGCGACACGGACATTCGTCGGGCGCTGGAGATGTTCTCGCGCCAGCAGCGGGTGAACATCGTCGCCACCCAGGACGTCAAGGGCAACGTCGCCGCCGTGGACCTGTACGAGGTGACCTTCGAGGAGGCCCTCCAGGCCGTCCTCCGAGCCGCCGGGTACACCTACTACCGCGAGAACGGGACCATCTACGTCTGCACGCCCAAGGAGCTCGCCGAGCGCATCCAGGCGACGCGCGAGCTTGCCGTGAGGACGTTCCGCCTGTACTACGCCACGGCGTCGGACGCCAGGACGCTGGTCGAGCCGGCGCTGTCAGACGACGGGCAGGTGGTGATCACGCCGGCGGCGAACGTGGGCATCGCCGAAAGCTCGGTCGACGCCGGGGGCAACAGCTACGCCTGCGAGGACGTTCTGGTCGTCCGCGATTACCCCGAGAAGATCGAGCAGATCGCCGAGATCATCGCCGACCTGGACGCCCGGCCGCAGCAGGTGCTCGTCGAGGCGACGATCCTTCGCGCCACGCTGAGCGAGGACAATGCCCTGGGCGTGGACTTCAACGCCTTGGCGGGTGTCGACTTCGAGACGCTCAACTCCACCAGCGACGGGCTGCAGTCGGTGACCACCGGACAGCTCGACAGCGCGGGGCTGAATCGCAACCGCGCCACGTTCCGCACGGACTTCAACTCCGCGATCGACCCCGGCGGGATGACCATCGGCTTCGTCAGCAACAACATCGGGTTCTTCGTCCGCGCCCTGGAGTCCGTCACGGACACGACGGTGCTGGCCAATCCCAAGCTGCTGATCATCAACAAGCAGCGCGGCGAGGTGCTCGTCGGCAGCCGCGACGGGTACATCACCACCACCGTCACCGAGACGACCGCCACCCAGTCGGTCGAGTTTCTGGAGACGGGCACACGCCTGGTGGTTCGCCCGTACATCGGGCGCGACGGATACATCCGCATGGAGCTGCACCCGGAGGACTCGTCGGGCAGCGTGCAGCAGATCGGTCAGAGCGTCCTTCCCAGCGAGACCACCACGGAGGTGACCTCGAACGTGCTGGTGCGGGACGGGCACACGATCGTCATCGGCGGTTTGTTCCGCGAGCGCCAGGACCGCGGGCGGACGCAGGTGCCTCTGGTGGGCAACGTCCCGCATCTTGGAACCCTCTTCCGGACGACCAGCGACAGCATCCAACGCGAGGAGGTCATCATCCTCATTACGCCCCACATCGTCGAGCACGCGACCGATGAAGCGGTCAGCGAGCAGATCGGCGACGACATGAAGCGCTTCCGCCTGGGCGTGCGAAAGGGCATGCACTGGTGGGGCCGCGGGCGCCTCGCCCAGAGCGCCATGCGCAAGGCGCGCGAGAAGCTCGCCGGCGGGCAGCGCGCCTCGGCCATGTGGTACCTCGATACCGCCCTGTCCCTCCAGCCGCGCATGATCGAAGGCATCCGCATGAAGGAGCGCCTCACGCGCCAGGCCTACTGGGCCGAGCAGTCCCAGTACAGCAGCGTGCGCTCCGTGATCCAGCGGATGATCATGGAGGACCTGGGCGTTCCGCCCAGCCGGGTCATCGGACGCCGCAAACCGCTCGACCCGGAAGACAAGCTCTCCAGGAAGGTCCGCGAGGCGCTGGGCATTGCCGCTGGGCACCAGGACCCGATCCCCGAGGCCTACCGTCCGGTGCCGCTGACCGACATGCTGGGCGGCGATGCCGCGATGCCGGATGCACAGGACGCCGACGAGCCGACGGCGACGACGCCTCCGGCGGGCGAAGGAGCCGGCGCCCCGCCCGCAAAGGACACGCGGGGCGGGCAGTAGGAAAATTTTTTGCCCGCGCGCGTGAATCTGCGGGTTCTGCGCAGGGCAGGCAACGACAAAACCGCCTGGGAGGTGGATTATGAAGAAGATCATCCTTGCCGGGATCGTCATTCTGGCCGTGGCGGGGTGCGAAAGCATCATGCCCTCCGTCGACCGGGCCAAGGTGCAGGCCAATCAGCGGTGGAACGAGACCCGCGCGCAGATGCTGACGGGTGTCGCCGAGGAGCACTTCAACGTCGGGCAGCTCGATTCGGCCGAAACGAAGCTGACCCGGGCGCTGGAGCTGTCGCCGACGTCCACGGCCGCGCGTCTTCTGCTGGCGAAGGTGTACATCGAGCGGGGCGAGCACGCCGCCGCCCGTCGCGAGCTGCACCGCGTCCTGGACGCCTCTGCTCGCCACCCGACGGCGCAGTTCCTGCTGGGCGTGGCGCTGGAACAGACCGGCGACCTGCCGGCGGCGCTGGAGGCCTATCGGCAGGCTTACACGCTCGATAAGTCCGACATGTCTGCCGTCCGCGCCGCGGCCGAAGTCCTGGTTCAGATGGGCCGGCTTCGCCGAGCCCAGGCGTACATCGACAGTTACCTGCCCCGGGCCGAGAACGACCCGGCCGCGTTCGAGATCGCCGGGCGCATCGCCGCGATGCGTGGCGACGACGAGCGTGCGGTCGAGGCCTTTCGCCGGGCGGTGGACCTGGACGGCGAGCACGACGGGTACCGGCGCGCCCTGGCGCGGGCGCAGTTCCGCTGTCGG
>JBMCUM010000107.1:0-7230 GCA_048622595.1 Planctomycetota bacterium
GGCTCGCGCCGGACGCAGTCGATCTACACCGACGACACCGCGCGGAACGTCGGGGACATCCTGACGATCACCATCGACGAGAAGACGAAGATCGCGAACGACACCAGCCGCGAGATGGACAAGAGCGAGAAGCGCTCCGCGGAGATGGGCGGAACGCTGGACCCGGCGAATCTCGTCGCGGAGGTCGGGCGGCACATCTTCGACTTCCCGAAGGTGGATTTCTCGAGCGATGCCGGCTCGGAGTTCACCGGAAACGCCGGGTACGACACGGACCGCAGCATGACCGACAAGATCTCGGTCGTCGTCGAGGACGTGCTGCCCAACGACAACCTGGTGGTGCTGGGCACGCGCACACGGACGGTGGACGGGGGCACCCAGGTCATCCAGGCCAGCGGAATCGTCCGCCCTTCCGACGTCAGCATCGACAACGATGTCGACAGCACGCGGGTGGCGGACTTCCGTATCGTGTTCACCAACGCCGGGCAGGAAGATGACTTCGTCGACCCGGGCTGGCTGGCGCGCCTCGCCAACGCCCTGAGCCCGTACTAGGACCCGCAGGATGAGAGCACACGCTTCCACCGTGCGATGGGTGCTGCTGTCGGCCGCGACGCTGCTTCTGGCCGCGTCGGCCGACGCCGAACGCATCAAGGACATCACGACCATCAAGGGCGCGCGGGGCAACCCGCTGTGGGGCTACGGTGTTGTCGTCGGGCTGGACGGGACCGGCGACGGCAGCGCCGTCAGTCGCCAGGCGCTGACCAACATCCTCCGCCGCGAGGGGCTGGTGCTCGACCCGGACGACGTGTCCAGCAAGAACATCGCCAGCGTGATGGTCACGGCCGAACTGGGCCCGTTCGACCGTCGCGGGGGGCGGTTGGACGTGACCGTCTCGACCATCGGCAGCGCCGCCAGCTTGCAGGGCGGGACACTGCTGATGACGGAGCTGAAGGGCGCCGACGGGCAGGTGTACGCCGTCGTGCAGAAGCCGGTCACCGTCGGCGGGTTCAGCGCCGCCGGCGAGAAGAGCTCCGTGACCAAGGGTCACGTCACCGTCGCGCGCATCCCCGACGGCGCCATCGTCGAGCGCGAGGAGGTGGGGGAGTTCGTGGAGAACGACGAGATCACACTGCTTCTGCGGAACCCCGACTTCACCACGTCCGAGCGGATCGCCGACGCCGTCAACGCCGTGCATCCCGACGCCGCGGCGGCGATCGACGCCGGAACGGTCCGCGTGAGCGTCCCGGAGGACGTGACCGCCAAGCCCCTGGCCGGGTTCATCCGCGATATCCGGGCGCTGACGGTCACGGTGGACTACCCGGCGACGGTGGTAATCAACGAGAAGACCGGGACGGTGATCGTGGGCAGGAACGTGCGCCTCTCGTCGGTGGCGATCTCGCACGGGAACCTGTCGATCGTCACCGAGGAGCGGGAGCGGATCAACCAGCCGGCGCCATTCTCCCGGACGGGCACCACGGCGCGGACACAGGAGACGGACATCCGCGCGATGGAGCAACGCGCCGACCTGCAGGTGATGCCCGCCGGCGCCTCGGTCGCCGAACTGGCACGGGCGCTGAACTCCATGGGCCTGACGCCGCGCGACATCATCGCCATCTTCCAGGCGCTCAAGCAGGCCGGCGCCCTCCAGGCCGAACTCAAGGTCATGTAGGAACGCACGCATGAGCGAAATCGACTTTCCCACGCAACCGCAGCACCCGACCGACCCGCTGGCAGCGGCGCAGGCGGCGCATCTCCGCGCCGCGGGCGGGCGCAGCGACGCGGCCGGAGCGGCGAAGGACTTCGAGTCCGTCCTGCTGGGCAAGCTGCTGGACGCGATGAAACGGACGATCCCGGACTCCGGGCTGCTGTCGACCGGCGTCAGCAAGCAGGTGCAGGACCTCTTCTGGATGTACCTGTCGCGCGAGCTGGCCGACAGCGGCGGGCTGGGATTGTGGAAGGACATCGCCCGCGCCTACGGCGGCGCCGAGCCGCCGGCGACGGGACAAACGGAGCCGAAGCCATGATGCCCACCGGAGCGACGCTGAGCGAGCGGGTGGCCAGGCTCGCCGCCGTGCTCGACGAGGAGATCGACCTGCTGACGGCGCGGCGCGAGCAGCTCGAGCGGCTGATCGCCGCGACGCCCGCCCACGACGAGCCCGTCATGGAACGCCTGCTGGCCGAGATGGAGCGGACCCAGCGTGTCCAGGCAGTCAGCGACGCGCGGCTCCGCGCGGCGCGGGCGTCAGTGGCCGCGGCGTTGGCGTGCGACGCGTCGGAGCTTCGGTTGTCGGGGCTGATCGACCGTCTGGACGGCGCCGACCGGGAGCGGATCGAGCGGCGTCGCGAGCGGATCGTCTCGCTGGTCGAGGCCGTGCGGTACGAGCACATCAAGGCGGCGATGCTGCTGACCGAGTGCGCGCGGGTCAACCGCGAGCTGCTGGAGAGCTTGTTCCCCGCCAGCACGCCCGTGACCACGTACGGCGCGGGCGGGCAGGAGTCCTGGCGCCCCCACACCGGGCTGGTGGACACGGAGTCGTAACGCATGAACTGGTCGATCGGACTGAGCGGGCTGGCCGCGGCCCAGCGGGCCATCCAACTGGTTGGCACGAACATCTCCAATGCCGCCACGGAGGGCTACCACCGCCAGGACATGCAGTTGTCGCCGGTGGCGTTCGGCGGGACGATGCAGGAGCCGCTGGGCGTGGAGGTCAAGGCGGTCACCCGCGCCGCCGACGCGCTGCTGGAGCGGGAGCTGATCAGCCAGCGCCCCGCGCACGGGCAGATCGACCGGGAGCTGACGGCGCTGGAGACCATCGAGAGCGTCTTCGGCGAGGTGGACTCCGAGGGGCTCGCCGCCGCGCTGGACGAGCTGTTCGGCGCCTTCCGCGAGCTGTCCAGCGACCCGAACAGCCGGCCGCTGCGCCAGCAGGCCGTCTGGTCCGCAGACGCCCTCGCCGCCGAGCTGCGACGCCTGGGGACCTACCTGACGGACCTGAAGCGCCAGATCGTCGTCGAGGCCGACAGCGCCGTCGACGAGGTCAACGCCCTCGCCGAGCAGATCGCCGAGCTAAACCGCGAGATCGGGACCATGAACGTCCGCGGCGGCAACCCCAACATGCTGCTGGACAAGCGCGACCAGGCGCTGGCCGAGCTCGGCAAGCTCATCGACATCGACGTCAGCTATCCCGAGGGCGACGACGACGCCGTGACCGTCGTGTCGGTGGGGACCCCGCTGGCCGTGAGCAACGTCACCACCGAGCTGACGACGGGCATCACCTCCGACGGGAAGCTGGGACTGACCGCCCGGGACTCCACGAGCTACACCACGCGGTGCGATGGCGGCGAGCTGGGCGGGCTCATGGCGCTGCACAACGAAATCATCCCCGACCTGTCCGGGCGCCTGGACGCCCTGGCCGCGACCGTCGCCGACGAGGTCAACCGCCTTCACGTCCAGGGCGTCGGGTCCGATGGGGCGATGACGGAGCTGACCGGCGCGGCCTCGCCGACGACGGCGCTGGGCGACTGGGACGCGGGAATCAGCGACGGGGCGCTGTACGTGCGTGTGACCAACGCCGCCACCGGAACGACCGTCCGCCACCGGATCGACGTGACGGGCGACATGACGCTGTCCGACGTGGCCGCGGCGCTGGACGGACTGACCGACGCGGACGGGACAACGGCGGTATCGGCCCGCGTAACCGACCGGGCGCTGCACCTGCAGAGCACGGACGCCGGGACGTTCGGCTTCGACTTCCTGCCCGCCCCGCTGGCCGATACGTCCGCGGACTGGTCAGGCACGGCGAGCCCGGCCGCGGCGGGCATCTACACCGGCGCGACCAACGACGAGTACACGCTGACGGTCAGCGGCAGCGGGACCGTCGGCGCCGGCGAGCTGGCGCTGGAGGTCCGCGACGGCGGCGGAGAACTGGTCGACACGGTCCAGGTCGGCGCGGGGTACGCCCCGGGCGACCGGATCGACATCGCAAACGGGCTCAGCGTGTCCTTGTCGGCCGGGTCGGTCGTTGACGGGGAGTCGTTCACGGTCCTGGGACTGTGCGAAACGGACGAGACCGGGCTGCTCGCCGCGGCGGGACTCAACACGCTGTTCGCCGGACGCACCGCCGAGACCCTCACCGTCCGCCAGGAGGTGCTCAACGACCCGCGGCGCCTTGCCTGCAGCGTGGGCGCGGAGATGACCGACAACACGAATGTCCGCCGCATGGCGGACCTGAGCGAACAGGCCAGCGCCTCCCTCGACGGGCTGACGCCGCCCGACGCGGTGCGCGACCTGGCGACCACGATCGGCCAGGCGGTCGCCGTCCGCCAGGCCCGCCGCGACGGGCTCCAGACCGTGCTGCGTCAGCTCGAACAGCGCCGCGACGAGACCGGCGGCGTCGACGTGAACGAGGAGGCGGCGAAGCTCCTCGTCTTCGAGCGGATGTTCCAGGGCGTCGCGAAGTTCATGAACACCCAGGACAAGGCGCTGCAGATGCTTGCCGACCTGCTGTGACGCCGGACGCGACAACGTTCAAGCCCGGAGCCAAACCATGAGCGGATGGGGCACGATCTACAGCACGACGACCTACGCGATGCGGGAGCACAGCCGCCGGATGGCCGAGCTCCAGATGCAAGCCTCAACCGGCGCCCGCGTCACGCGCCTCTCGGACGACCCCGCCGACGGGAACCGGATCATGCATCTGGCCAGCGAGCAGCGGACCCTCGCCGGGTACACCGAGAACCTGCACACCGTCGTCCAGAGCATGCAGGAGGGCTCGGCGGCGCTGCAGGAGGTCTCCTCGACGCTCTCGCGGACCCGGGAGCTGCTCACCCAGGCAATGGGCGGAACGCTCAACGACAGCAATCAGCGCGCCGTCGCCAACGAGATCGACTCGCTGCTGGAGCAGGTCGTCTCGCTGGCCAACCACAAAAGCATGGGGCGCTACGTCTTCAGCGGCGCCAGCACGGGCGTGCGACCCTACGAGGCCCGGACGAGCGACGGGAAGATCACCCGGGTGACCTACCGGGGCAGCTACGAGGACGTTCCCGTTCCGGTCGCGGCCGGCGTGACGCGCTCCGGGCTGCTCGTCGGCGAGGACATCTTCCGCTCCGCAGACCGCCAGGCGCCACGCTTCCTCGGCGATACCGGCGCCGCGCCCGGCGAAGCGACCAGCTCCGTGCGCGGCGACGTGTGGCTGATGCTGGAGCACACGGCCACGGACTACCCCGCCGGGACGCACGGACTGGCGGCGGGCGACGACGCGGCCGACGACACGATCCTCGGCGAGCATACGCTGCGCATCGACGCGGCGGCGCAGACGATCCGGCTGGACGACGGCGCGGCCGTGGATTTCACCCCCGGACAGACGAACGTCGAGGTCGCCAACGCCGACGGCGATGTGGCGCACGTGGACCTGTCCGGGTGGTCGGGAAGCGACGAGGAGATCACGATCACCGGGACCGGAACGGCGTCGATCGACGGCGGCGCGACGACGGCGCTGACGAGCTTCACGGGTGACGTGACCGTCACGGACGGCGAGACCGGGCGGGTGTTGAGCGTCGACGCCGGCGGCATCCGCCGCGAAGGCGTCGAGCCGGTCCGCGTTCCGGGCACGTACGACGTGTTCGACGCCCTGATCGCCGTCCGCGATGTGCTCGCCGGCGATCGCGAGCTGGATCCCGCCTCGCGGCAGGCGTTCCTCCAGGAGTCGATGGAGACGCTGGAGGAGGTTTCGGGCGGGGTCACCGAGCAGATGACGGCGATCGGCGCGCGGATCAGCGCCATGGACAAGCTAACCACGACGCTGGAGAACATCCGCAGCGAGGCGGAGGTGGAGAAAAACCGCCTGGGCGACGCGGACCTGACGCAGGTGGCGACGGATCTGGCCCGGACGCAGACGCTGTACCAGATGACGCTGGCCAGCGCGTCGCGCCTGCTGTCGCTGTCGCTGCTGGACTTCCTGTAGGACGCGGCATTCGGGCGCGGCGGCGCATGATATCTTGACGCCGGCGGGGGGCGCCCCGCGACAAACCCGGCGAACGCGCCCGTCCCCTGAAAGGCACGGCGTTTGCAACAGAGAGGCGACGCGCGCGGCGAAGACATCCGCTGATGGACGGTCTGACAACAGGGCCAGACGAAATGAGCGACACCGGAAGCGTCGGGACGAACGCGGTCCGGCGATACGAAGTGCTGATCGAAACGGGCGACTGCTACGCCGCGCTCGGCGACGCCGACGCCGCGCGCGACTGTTACCGCGAGGCGATCACGCTCGCTCCCGCCCGGGGCAAGCCCCACGTCGGGCTCGGCGTGCTGGCGCTGCAGCGCGGGCGGATCGACGCGGCCCTGGCGGCCTTCAACCGGGCTCGGCGCGCCGAGCCGACCTGCGGCGAGGCGTACGGCGGGCTTGCGATGGCCTACCAGCAGCAGGGCGCCTACGCCGAGGCGTTCGACATGTACCTGACCTGCCTCGAGCTTGACGCGGACAATCTCACGGCGCTGCTCGGGCTGTTCCAGACCTCCTGCCAGATGGGCACGTTCGCCAAGGTCATCCACTTCCTCCAGGTTTACCTGGACCGCCACCCGTGCGATACCAGCGTGCTGTTCTGCCTCGCCTCGCTGTACGTCAAGGAGGACCGCCTCGACGACGCCCGCACCGCGCTGCGCCGCGTGCTCGCCCTCCAGCCGCACAAGACCGAGGCCGCCGAACTGCTCGCCGACGTCGACCGCCGCATCGCCGCCTGCGGAACGGCCGGGGTGCTGAACCGGTGAGCCCTCCGCCGCACACGCGCGCCGCCGAGCCCGGCGACCCCGAGCGCCTCCTCGACGAGATCGAGGCGCTGCTGGGCCGCCAACTCTATCTGGCACGGGCCGGACGCTACGCCGAGCTGTCCGAGCTGGACGCCGACCTGCGACGGTGCACCGAGCGCCTGACCGCGTCGGGCGACGCGCCCGCGGACCGCACGCCCCAGGTCCGGCGGGTCGCGGCGCTGTACCACGCCCTGGAGCTTGCGCTGATCCAGCGGCGCGACGAACTGGGCTCGCGAATCGACCACCTCCGCCGCGGCCGCGGGGGGCTCATCGCCTACGCCGCCGCGGCGGGAAAGTGAGCCGCGCGGCCTGGAGCGATGGCGTGGTTGCTTCGCAAACCACGGCACCTCTCAATTCAGATGTCACAAACCACTAAGAACGTGTATGAAAACCGGCCGGATCCGTGTCGCGGGCCCCTACGGTCATAC
>JBMCUM010000108.1:0-7197 GCA_048622595.1 Planctomycetota bacterium
CTCGTCGACGGAGAGATGAAGGAGGTGCAGGTCGGGGACGTCAACGTCCTGCTGGTCCGCCTGAGCGGGAAGTTTTACGCATACTGGCCGGAGTGTCCCCACCAGGGGGCGCCGCTGGCGAAGGGCCTGCTGCGGGAGAGGCACATCCGCTGTCCGTGGCACCACGCGGTGTTCGACGCCGAGAGCGGCAAGCTCCGTCAGCCGCCCGCTCTGGACGTGCTCCAGCATTTCGAGCTCCGCGTCGACGACGATGACGTCGTGGTGTCCATCCCGGACGTCATGCCGGAACAACGCCCGCCGGAGATGGCCTCGTTCGATCCGCAGGCCGACGGGCGACGGTTCGTGATCCTCGGGTCCGGCGCCGCGGGGCTCACCGCGGCCGAGACGCTGCGCGAGAACGGCTTCCGGGGCGCGGTGACCGTCCTGACGCGGGACAAGCACTTTCCGTACGACCGGACGGAGCTGTCCAAGCACTACCTCTCCAAGCCGGACGCCACGCGCCCCTACATCCGCTCGGAGGCGTTCTACGCCGCCTGGGGGATCGACATCGAGATCGACACGGAGGTCACGCAGGTGGCGGCCGACGCCCACAAGGTCGCCTGCGCCGACGGGTCGGAGCTGGAGTACGACAAGCTGCTGCTGGCGACCGGCTCGCGTCCGCGCACCCTGGGCGCCGCCGGCGAGGACCTGCCCGGCGTGGCGACGCTGCGGACGCTGGACGACTGCGACTGGATCCGCGGGCTCAGCGAGGATGCCCGCAAGGTCGTCGTCGTCGGAGCGAGCTTCATCGCCATGGAGGTCGCTGCGGCCCTGACGTGGCGCGGCGTCGAGGTCGCCGTCGCGGCGCCGGAGTCGGAGCCATTCGAGGCGGTCTTCGGGCGGCGCATCGGACGGATGTACCGCAAGGTCCACGAGGACAAGCACGTGAGCTTCCACCTCGGGCGCACCGTCGAGCGGTTCGAGGGCGACGACGCGCTGCAGACCGTCGTGCTGGACAACGGCGACCGCATCGAGGCCAACGCCGCCGTCGTGGGCGTCGGCGTCACGCCGGTGACCGATTACCTGCGGGACATCGCCACCGACGACGACGGCGCCGTTCCGGTCGACGCCCATCTCCGCGCGGCCGACGACGTCTACGCCGCCGGTGACATCGCACGCTTCCCCGATTGGCGCGACGGCAGCGGCATCCGGATCGAGCACTGGCGTCTGGCCCAGCAGCTCGGCCGGGCGGCGGCGGCGAACATGGCCGGCGCCGATGCGTCCTACGCAGGCGTGCCGTTCTTCTGGACGGACCAGCACATGGTCATCACGCAGTACGTCGGGTACGCCGGCGACTACGACGACATCGTGTTCGACGGTTCGCCCGAGGATCAGGACTTCGTGGCCTACTACGTATCCGGAGGCCGGGTCCGCGCCGCGGCCGGATGCGGACGCGACCTGCCCATGTGCCTGATCGCCGAGCGCCTCGGCGGCGCCGAAGCGCCCGCGCTGGACAAGCTCCAGGAGGAGATCGCCTCGCTGAGCCGGTGACGGTCACCCCGCGGGCACCGCGGCGCACCGGATGCCGTCGCGACGGCTGGAGCTCTGTGACATGTCAAACGCGATCGGTGCCGTCGCAGCCGGCACGAAGGCGACAGACACTCTGCAAAAATCCCCCAAGCGGTGTCAGGTAAATCTTATGGGATTCAGCCGATGATTCCGGAGGCGGGGATGCCGCTGTGACGCAGCGGCGAACGGCTGGGGAGGCGTGCGGCCCGAGGCCGAAGCGCAGTGAAGGCCCGTATGGGGGCCGCGGGTCTGTAGCCGGGGGCTTTTAGCCCCCGGAAGCAGCGGCTGGAGCCATGCCGGGCCGGAGGTCCGGCAGGGAAAGCCGAACGCCCCACTGGCCCCGTCGGGGCGAGCGCGGTTTGGAGCCTGTTCCGGGGGCTTGGCTTCGCCTGCGCCCCCGGCGGGCAACCTGCCGGGCCTTCGGCCCGTTGGACAATCGCTGTGGACTTGCTGAACACTGCTTAGTGTTCGCCGTCGGTCTGCGCGGAGTCCACGTCGTACCGACAGGAGTCTCCGCCGCTCTTGCCGCAGCAGTGCGCGAACCGCTGCCCGCTGCCGCAGGGACAGGCGCTCCAGGGGTGCAGTTTCCGCGGCTTCTTCGCGTCGTGACCCGTCCGATTCGCCGCTCGTTGGTGTTTGTCGTCCATGGTGGATCTCCCGGTCTGTGAGGCGCGCCATTATAGCGCCGGCGAAGACCACCCTCGCCCGATCGCCGCAACGTCCCGCGGACGGTCAGCTCAGTTCGAAAACCGACTGGGTCTTGACCAGGGCCGCGTCGTCCGGGAAAGCGTGAAACGCGAAGACGTGAAGCTCGTTGGGCTTTGCCTCGTAATCGATGTAGCTGAAGGGCGTCATGTCGCGGCTGCGGAGGTGGGGGAAGGGCACGAACAGCCCGTGTCGGACGCCCATGCGTGCCAGCTCGCGGTGGGTCTGCCCGTAGGCGTCGGCGCTCATCCGCTCGAGCTGGAAGTTCATCATGTAGTCGATGCCGTTTGCCCGGCGGCGTTCGTGGTCGCGCTCGCCGCGGAAGGGCATCTCCAGCAGCAGTCCGCGCTGGGGCAGCTCGGCGCCTGCGTCGGCGATTACCTGGACCAGCGCCGCGGTGGGCCTGCCCGTCTGCCCGCCCCGGAAGAAGCCGATCACGTGCGTACACCCGGTCACCCACACCTGTGCCTCGTAGGCGGGCTTGACGATGTGACGGTCGTGGGCGATCTCGAACAACTCCGGATGCAGCGCGCGCTCGTAGAGCAGGAATCGAAGCGAGCCGACGGTTTGCTTCTGGCCGATTGGCATCGCGCTTCTCCGAGAAGAACCTCCGGGCAGCTTGCCCTGCTCTGCCAGACCCCATTATACTCCGGAGACGAATGCACGCAATGACCCCGGTGCGAATCGCACGCTCCGCCGGGGCCCCGCACGCCGACACCCGAGGACAACCATGACCCCCTCCGGCAAGCCGAACGTCCTGTTCCTGTTCACCGACGACCAGCGGTTCGATACCCTCGCCGCCCCGGGCAACGAGCACGTCCGCACCCCAAACCTCGACAAGCTCGCCGCACGCGGAACGTCCTTCACCCGCGCCCACATCATGGGCGGGACCAGCGGCGCCGTGTGCATGCCCAGTCGGGCCATGCTCCACACCGGCCGGTCCCTGTTCCACATCGAAGGCCGCGGCCAGACCATCCCCGCCGAGCACACCACCATGGGCGAGTGCTTCCGGGCGGCCGGATACCAGACCTTCGGCGCCGGCAAGTGGCACAACGGGCGCGAATCCTACGCGCGCAGCTTCACCGACGGCGACGAGATCATGTTCGGCGGAATGGCCGACCACTGGAATATGCCCGCCTACCACTACGACCCGTCGGGACGCTACGAGAGCGTCCTGCCCTACTGCGTCGACGCCCTCAGCAGCAACGTGGTGAACCACCGCGCGGCCGACCACGTCGCGGCGGGCGAGCACTCGACGGACCTGCTGGCCGCGGCGACCGAGACGTTCCTGCGCAACCGCAGCACGGACCGCCCGTTCCTGGCGTATGTCTCGTTCCTCGCCCCGCACGACCCGCGGACCATGCCGCAGGAATTCCTGGACATGTACGACCCGGAGGAGATCGAGCTGCCCGCGAACTTCGCCGGAGCCCACCCGTTCGACAACGGGGAACTGAAGGTCCGCGACGAGAAGCTGGAGGACTGGCCGCGCACGCCGGAGGCGGTCCGCCGGCACATCGCCGAGTACTACGCCATGATCTCCCACGTGGACGCCGCCGTCGGGCGGATCCTCCAGGCGCTGAAGGACGCGGGCGAGGACGACAACACGATCATCGTGTTCGCCGGCGACAACGGCCTGGCGGTGGGTCAGCACGGGTTGATGGGCAAGCAGAGTCTCTACGAGCACAGCATACGGGTTCCGCTGATGTTCGCCGGGCCCGGCGTGCCTGCGGGCCAGCGGCGCGAGCAGTTCGTCTACCTGCACGACGCGCTGCCCACGCTGTGCGATCTGTGCGGGCTGGACGCACCGCCATCGGCGGAGTCGATGAGCTTGGCCCCTGCGCTGGCGGACCCCGCGGCCGAGACGCGCGCCACGCTCATGTTCGCCTATCGCCACCTCCAGCGGGGCGTCAAGGACGAACGCTACAAGCTCATCGAGTACGTCGTCGACGGGCGCCGGCGGACGCAACTGTTCGACCTGGACGAGGACCCGTGCGAGACGCGCGACCTGTCGGGCGAGGCGGACCAGACCGAGCGGATCGAGGCCCTTCGGGGCGAGCTGTCCCGCTGGCGCGACGAGGTGGACGACCCCGGTGGGGTGGGCGAGGAGTCGTCGTTCTGGGCCGGCTACGAACGGTCGTGACGCGTTGATCCCCGGAAGACGGCGACAGGTTTTCCGCAAACTGCTCTAACGCGCGGCGTAGCGGCGCAGCTCGTCGCGGAAGTCACCGACCAGGTACCGGTGGAACCGCGCGCCGGGGCACAGCGTCGCGGCGTTCGGCGCGTCGCGGTGGCCTATGACATTGGCCGGGGGAATGTCGTAGCGCTCCATGAGGTAGCCCACCAGGCGGCGGAGGGATTCGATCTGGCGCCGGGAAGGCATCTGCCGGCGGAAATCGCCCACCAGGCAGATCCCGATGCCGTGTTCGTTGTATTCGTTGCCCGGCGTGCCGCCCGTGTGGGCGCCCCACTTCTGCTTGCGCCAGCGCGGGCCGACCTCCACGCGCCCGTCGGGCCCGCCCCGCCCGTTATCGATCACGAAGTGGTACCCCAGCTCATCGAACCCGTTCGGCGGGGCGCGGTGGAGGCGGTCGAACTTCGCGGCGTTGCCCCCGTCAGTGGCGCTGTGATGCACGACGATGTATCGCCACGTCCGCGAGCCGCGCACGTCGGACCACTCGCCGGACGGCGCCGCCCGCGCCCGGTCCTGCGCGACCGACCACGGACCGGCGTCGGGACCGGACGACAGGTCCAGCCGCGGCATGACCACCGGACCGGCGGCGGGCTCGCCCCTGGGGCACCCGCCGGCCAGCATCGCCACCGCCGCCAGCAGCACAATGCACGTCCGTCGCGCCGAACTCATGGGATCTCCGTGTTGTGCGTCCTTACGCTTCTATCGGTCGGAGGGTCAAGGATTCTTTCGTCGCGTCCGGGGATCGACCGTCAATCGCGGTCTCAGAACGGATGGACGCGGAGGACATCGACGGACACGCCGGTGGCGGCGTAGTGGATGAGCCCGGCGGCCGCCCAGAAGAGTCCGGCGGCGAACTCCCCGGCGATGAGCCCGATGAACAGGGACCTGCCGCTTCGATAGGCGTGCGCCCCGCCGAAGCGCGTCACGGCCCCCTTGATCAGCCAGCCGACGAAGAAGCTGGCGCACAGCGGCGTGACCGTGTCCACCCCCAGCACGAGCAGCAGCACCGGGTGAATAGGCCACCACGCGTACCGCAGGCGCAGGAAGCTCAGCGCCAGCACGCCGGTCAGCCCGATCCCCGCCGCCCACAGAAACTCCGGCGCCGGGCTGATGTTCGCAAAGCTGAAGGTCCAGTCATTCCCGCGGGCGTAGTTCGGCAGCTCGCGTGCGAGCAGGTTGAACGGCATCCGCGCCACGTCCTTGCCCCAGAAGAAATGTCCCGCCTCGCCGAAGGCGTACTGCACGCACAGCGTCGCGAGGATGCCCACGACCAGGGCGGCGAGCACCACCGGGATCATCGCGCCGGTCAGGCGTCGCGGGCGGACGCCCTGGGCCTGCGAGAACCGCAGCCCGTTGGTCACCATCGGCATCAGGCACGAGCGCGGGTCGATGGCGACCAGCGCCGACAGAACCGCGATGATGATGAACATCCTGGGCCCCAGCGCGGCAAACCCGAACATGCCCATCAACACCCCGATGACGTGCCATCGCGGCTGGATGACGATCAGCCCCGTCTCGGCGTTGATCCGCGTCAGCACGACGAACATCATCGCCGAGAGGACCACGAACAGCGTGCCCAGAAACGGGTGCAGCCCCACCGTCGCCCACAACCAGATGACCATCCCGGCGGCGCAGAGCAGGCCCACGCGCGCGGCCCGGGTGACGCCGTCGCCGACGTCCTCGACGCGGGCGCGCAGGCCGACCGTCCGGCGCAGCACGTCGGCGTAGTAGCGCCGCCCCACGTACAGCAGCATCAGCATCATGCCGACGTAGGAGCCGAAGATCTGCCAGTTCCACATCCCCCCGCCGAGGAAGTGTCCGTGCAGGTCCACGCCCACGTCCAGCGAGATCAGCCACATCACGATGAACACCGGGTAGCTGAACCAGACCGAGAAGCTCACCTCCGAGCTGAGGAAGTAGGCGAACCCGATGCCCACGAAGTACAGGTGAGGCCGCAGAAAGTACCTGCTGAAGTGCACCTGCCGCAGCGCCGGCCACTTCTGCGCCATCGGGCTCAGGTCCACGCCCAGCGGGATGTGGATGGACCCCGGGTACCACAGGTGCAACCCGTTGATCAGCAGCACGCCGAACGCCACCGCGAAGCCGATCCAGAACCGCCGGTTGCGGTAGATCGGCGGCCAGGCGCTGTCGCCGGCGCCGTGGACCAGCTCCGAGGCGAACTCGGCGACCGGGTAGCGCAATCGCTCCCGCCGCGCCCACTGACCGTGCAGGACGTACCCGGTGCAGACCACGCCCACCGCGCCGAGTGCGAACAGGGGCATGTAGAAGCCCAGGGGGCCCTTCAGGGCGCCCCAGGGCACGTCGGAAAGCCCCGGCGGGCGCGAGCCCGTCCCGCGGATGAAGTTGTCCACCACCTGCTCGCGCCGTCCCGACGCATCCGCCAGCATCCGCGCCGGAATCGGCTCGAGCACCTCGTGCCGCTGCCACGAAACGTACGCCTCCTCGTGCCGGTGCGGCCAGACGAGCATGTCCCCGAACTGCCAGCCCAGACTCGGTCCCGGGATCACCGCGCCGACCAGCGCGAGGGTGACCACCACGGCCCATTCGCCGGCGCGCATGGGGCGCCGCAGCCAGCGAAGCAGCGGGTTGACCACCAGCAGCGCCGCAACGAGCAGCCCGAACACGGCCGGGGGAACCAGCGACCCGGCGATCTTGGGCAGCTCAAGCGCCCAATCGTTGAAGTACCCGAACCCGGCCAGGAACAGGCCCGCCGCAAGTCCCAGGATGACGGA
>JBMCUM010000109.1:0-7092 GCA_048622595.1 Planctomycetota bacterium
TCTCGGAGGCGGTTTACCACGACGTCTCGGCCGACCACGACGACATCCCCATCCGCAACTTCTATTTCGACGCGACCAGCTCCAACATGGAACGGGACCTGGATATCTTCATGGACCTGGCCGAAACGTACCGAGAGCGCAAACGCACGCGACGCCGATACCCGGCCTGCTTCGAGTAAGCCCCCGGTCGCAGGGACATCGCATTGACGCCGCAGGAAACAGCCGAGCATGTCGGACCGGTCGTCGCATCCGGGCGCGACGGCGAAGCAGACGCTACGGCGCCGCGCCCCGCGCCGCAGATGCGCGATCTGCGTGCGGCCGCGCGGCGGCTGGCGGGGCATTTCGCCGAGCTGCCCGTCGAGACGCGGGCGACGTGCCCGACGTGCGGGCAGGTCGTGGCCGCGCGGTTCGAGCGCGCCGCCGCGCAGGTGGTGCTGCGATATGACTGCGGCGACTGCGGCGTCCGCCGGGAGGTCCATCACGACGCGATCTGGACGCCGCTTCGGAGCGATTTTCCCGGCTCGGCCGAGCGGACGCACAGCGGCGTGCGGATCCACCCGACGCTGCGCCGCCTTCCGCGGACGGTCGAGACGCTGTGCCCGGAGTGCTGCGCGGTGATCGTCGGCCGCCAGTTCGTCCGCCACGGGGCGGTCTGGGTCGAGAAGACCTGCCCGGACCACGGGTACGTCCGCGACCGGGTCAACTCCGACGCGCTGCTGCACGCCAAGGCCGCGTGGTGGACGTTCGAGGAGCAACCCGGTCAGCGTTACCCGCACGTGTCCGGCGTCGGGCGGTGCCCGTCGGACTGCGGGCTGTGCGGGGCGCACCAGAGCGGCGCCTGTCTGGCGCAGGTCGACCTGACCAACCGCTGCAACCTGCGGTGCCCGGTCTGCTTCGCCAACTCCGGCGCGGCCAGGTACGTCGCCGAGCCGGACTACGACCAGATCGTCCGCCAGCTCCGGGCGCTGCGCCGGCTGGACCCGCCGGCCACGGCGGTGCAGCTGACCGGCGGGGAGCCCACGGTGCACCCGGACTTTCTACGGATCGTCGCGACGGCGCGGGAGATGGGCTTTTCGCACATCCAGTTAGCGACGAACGGGGTCCGCCTGGCCGAGGCAGAGTTCGCCCGCGCCGCGGCCGAGGCGGGCGTCCACACGCTGTACCTGCAGTTCGACGGCGTCGGGGAAGAAGCGCACATGCCCACGCGCAACTGCCCCGGGCTGTGGGACAAAAAGCTCGCGGCGCTGGACAACTGCCGCGCGCTGGGCCTGAAGGTCTGCCTGGTCCCGACGATCCTCAAGGGCGTCAACGACCACCGGATAGGCGAGATCTTCCGCTTCGCCGTGGACAACATCGACGTGGTCAGCGCGATCAGCTACCAACCGGTGTCGTTCAGCGGGCGGATGAGCCCGTCCGAGCGGGCGGCGCGCCGGTACACGCTGGGCGACCTGGCCCACGACATCGCCGATGCCAGCGGCGCCGTCCCGCTGCGGGACATGTACCCGCTGAGCATCGTGGCGCCGTTGGCGCAGATGCTGGAGGCGGTCACGGGGCAGACGAAGATCAAGCCCACCTGCCACCCGGACTGCGCGTTCGGGACGTACTTTTTGGTCTCGCCGGAGGGCAGGGCGTATCCGTTCCCCGAGGTGATCGACGTGGAGGGGATGTTCTGCGACATGAACCGCATCGCCGCGCGGATCGGCGCCCGCGGACCGGCGGCGCCGCTGTCGGCGGCGGTGCGGCGGCGCCTGGACACGTGGCGGGTGCTGCGGATGTTCCGGCGGCACTTCCGCGCCGAAGCGGCGCCGCCGGGGCTGACCGTCCGGCGGTTCATGCGGTCGCTTCAGGGGCTGGTGGACAAGAACGTCGGTCGCGGGGAGGGCGAAAAACAGACCTACCGCACCCTTTTGTGCGCGGGGATGCACTTTCAGGACCGGTATAACTTCGACGTGGAACGCGCGAAGCGGTGCGTAATCCTGTACTCCACGCCGGCAGGGGTGCTGCCGTTCTGCACCTACAACTGCGGGCCCGAGTACCGCGCCGTGGTCGAGCGGGACTACGCCGCCGCCCACCACGAGCGCGACGCCGCGCGCGCCGACACACAACCCTAGTGGAGAGCCGATCATGAAACCAACGCTGCCGTGGACGTGGATGCTGCCGCTGTCGCTCGCCGCCGCCGTGCTGGGCGGGTGCACCCTTGGACCGACCTACGCCGTCGACGAGCGCGCCGGGTTCGACGCGGTCACCGTCGCCGACTCCCTGGCGATCGGGATCGACGTGCCCGAGTGGACGCTCCGTCCGGGCGACTCGTTCGCCGTGACCGTGGCGGTGGAGAACCGCGGCGGACCGGTCGTCGAGATCGACGCGTTCGGAGACAACAAATGCTACGTCGGCGTGGCGCGTCACACGGCGCGGGGGTGGGAGCAGATCGAGCGGTACCCCGGCACCGGCCCGGAGCTGCTGAAGACGTGGACGCTGGAGCCCGGGCAGGTGACCCGCGAGGCGCGGACGCTGAAGGTCGGTCCGGCCTGGCCGTCAAACGAGGTGCTGCGCATCCGCGCCTGGCTCAACGGGCGGGAGGACGTCCACGTCACCGAGTTCGTCAAGGTCGCCCCGCGGAGCCAGAGCGGCTGGGAGTGGTGAGCGACACGTCGGTCCCGCGACCATGAGCCGAGCCGCAACGCAACGCCGCTCCGCCCCGGACGCCTCGCGCACACGTGCGGGGGCGCACACCACGGCCGCGGCGATCGGCAAGCGCTATCTCCACGCCTTCGACGGCTCGGACAACCCGGACAAGCGTCCAACCCGCCCGGACGACGGGCACGTCACCAGTGCCGACTACGCGCGCCGCGTGCCCCGGGGCGACGACGCCCCGCGGGCGCTTCAGATCGACTACCACCACCCGCTGGAGGGCTGGCTCGCACGGCGCCCGATCCGCCGGCTGCTGGGGCGCCTCACGCGCATCGGCGCCGACGGGCGGACCGCCTTCGAGCGGATCCTGGAAAGCTACGCCAACCCCGCGGCGCCGCTGGGCGACCGGGTCCGCTACTGGCTGATCCATCGGTTCATCGACCGCATGCGCGGCGCCACGGACGCCGAAACCTTCCGCCGCCGGCTCGTCGAGCACACGCCCACGATCCGCGGGCTGGTCCTGGCGGCCCGGTCCGTCGCCGAGCTGGGCCTGACCGCGCCCCAGCGGTTCACCGCGCCGCTGTTCTGCGTGTGGAACTTCACCAACCGCTGCAACCTCGCCTGCCGCCACTGCTACCAGGACTCCGGAAAGGACGCCCTCGACGACGAGCTGACCCGCGCCGAGAAGCTCGACCTGATCGACCGGATGGGCGCGGCTTACATGCCCATGGTCGCCTTCTCCGGCGGGGAGCCGACGCTCAGCGACGACCTCGTCCCGTGCATCGAGCGGGCGTCGGGCTGGGGCATGCACACCACCGTCGCCACCAACGGCACGACGATGACGCCGGACCGCGCGGCGCGCCTCGCCCAGGCCGGGCTGCGATACGTCGAGATCTCGCTGGACTCGACCGAACCGGCCCGTCACGACGCCTTCCGGGGCGTTGCGGGCATGTGGGACCGCGCGGTGGCCGGGGCGCGAACGGTCGTGGCCACGGAGCATCTGCGTCTGGGCATCGCCATGTGCGTCCACCGCGACAACGTCGAGGAGGTCCCGGCGATGATCGACTTCGCCGAGAAGCTCGGCGCGGGCTGCTTCGCGCACTTCAACTTCATCCCCGTCGGGCGGGGGCTGAACATGACGGCGCGCGACCTGACGCCGCCGCAGCGCGAGCGGCTGCTGGCGACGCTGAACGCGAAGATGCAGGAAGGCGGGATCGGCGTGATCTCCACGGCGCCGCAGCTCGGGCGGGTGTGCCTGGCCGGTGCGGCGCTGGACGAGGGGCGGACCGCCTGCTCGCATGCCGGGTCGGGAAGCGGCGTCAAGGCGCGCGTGGTGGCGAAGTACCTCGGCGGATGCGGCGCCGGACGCACCTACGCCTGCATCGAGCCGAACGGCGACGTCACCCCGTGCGTCTACCTGCCCCACCGCGTGATGGGCAACGTCCGCGACGCGCCGCTGACCGACATCTTCCGCCGAAGCGTCTTCTACGACGTGCTCAACGACCGCGACCGCCGAACGGGGCACTGCGAGGTCTGCGCGTTCCGGAACTACTGCGGGGGCTGCCGGGCGCGGGCGGACGCCTACTACGGCCGGCTCCACGGGCCCGACCCGGGGTGCATCTTCAACGAGCGCCATTGGGACGCGCTCGTCGCCGAAGGCGCATAGGCGCCCGGGCGCGAGCAACACCCCCTCGCGCCTTCGCCGCAGGCGCTATGCCCTGCCGCCGTATTCCGCCTCCCACGCGGCTTCGTCATCCGTGAAGAAGCGCACGCGGCGTTTGGCGTATTCGCGCAGGGTCCACAGCTCCACGCGCGGCGGGTTGCCGATGCGCTCGCCCGCGGCGGCGAGCGCACGGCGGCAGGCGCACTCGTCGGGCCCGTGAATCATCGTGTAGATCGCATACGGCCAGCCAGGCCGCGGCGGGCGGCGGATGCAGTGGCTGACGGCGTCGCTGTCGGAAAGAGCGCCGCCCGCGGCGTCGGTCCGCTCGGGCGGGACGTCCCAGGCGACGAGCACGTTGGCCCGCGCCCCGACCCGGCGGTGGCGGAGCGTCGCGGCGTAGCGGCGCATCCGCCCGGCGGCGAGAAGGTCGGACGCATGGACCAGCAGCGCGTCGGCGTCGAACCCTTCGGCGGCGGCGACGTCGGTGAAGGGATCCGCCCGGGCGGGCAGGTCGGCCTGCAGCGCGCGGACGGCGCGGCGCTGCTCGCCCGTCAGAGGACGAAGCGCCCGCGGCGCGCCGCCCGGCGCCGGAGGGGCGTGCGGTCCCCCGTCGACGAAGCGGACGTGCAGCTTGTAGCGTCGCTCGGCCGGGAGAATCAGCCGCCGCGGCGCGCCGCAGGCGCCGGCCAGCACCTCGGCCGTGGCGTCCGGGCCCAGTGCGCTGTCCGGCGAGACCGCCAGCGTGAACCACAGGTTGACCGCGCCGGTCCGCCGGTAGGCATGCGAGACGCCGGGGTGGGCGGCGACGGTCCGCCCGGCGGCGTCGACGCGGGCGTCGGGGACCGACAGGGCGACCAGCGTCCGGTCGTAGCCCAGCGCCGCGGCGTCGAAGACGCCCGAGATCTCGCGGATCACCCCGCCGGCGGCGCGCAGGACGGCGACGCGGCGCAGCACGTCCGCTTCGGGGCGCCCCAGCGCGCCGGCGAGCTGCGCGTACGGCTCGCGGACCAGCGGCAGGCCCCGCTCGAGGACGGCGAGCAGTTGGGCATCGCGGGAATCCACAGAGGACACAGAGTACACCGAAGCGGGCGTATTATTGAGACGCGAATGTGCCGGCGCTTACCGGGCCCACAGCTCCTGGCCGAACGAGAGGGCCTTGGGCGGGCCCAGGATCTCGTGATACACGATCGCCCGTCGGGCCTTGTCCGCGTCGGCGAGGTCGACGGCGATCTGCGGGACCGGGCCCCGGCGAACCGCGCCGCCCTCGTGCTGCGCGCCAAGCTCGGTATCCGCGATGCTCTGCTCTGCGGCGGCCTGCTGCTGCCGGCGCTTCCGCGCCGCCGCCAACCGCGCCCGACGCCCGGCGGCGGCGCTGCGCGGCGCGGGCGCAGCCGTCTCGATCCGCCCCCGGTCCGGACGGGGAAACGGCGGGGGGGGCTGCTCGGATTCGACGGCGTGCTCGCCGGTCCGCATGATCCGTTCGGCCTGGCGTTTCAGGCGGTGGTCCGCCCCGGGCGCGGGGCGCGCCCGCGCGGGGGCGGCGCGGGGCGTTTGGGGCGCCTGCCGCTGCGGCGCTTCGGTCCGCTCGTCGCCCCGGGCGGGGGGCGACTCGCCGATGGGCTTGTAGCGGGGCTGCTGGCGGTCCTGCTGCTCGCTGCGACCTTCCTCGCGCGCGGCGCGGCTGCGGGTGCGCTGCTCGGCGGCCTGCTGCTCACGCCGCTGCAGCCACTTCTGGATCAGCCCGCCGAGGGCGCTGATGACCACGACGGCCAGGAAGACGATCAGCTCGATCGCGTTGCCCAGTTCGGCGAGGATGTCCGCGGCGCGGGTCATTCACTCTTGCCTTCGGACGGCCCGCGGGTCTGCTGCTCCTCGCCGCCGCCGATGCTCTGGCGCATGCCCGTGTCGGCCTGGATGTTCTTCATGCGGTAGTAGTCCATGATGCCCAGGTTCCCGCCGCGGAACGCCTCGGCGATGGCGCGGGGAACCTCCGCCTCGGCGGCGACGACCTTGGCGCGGTTCTCCTGCGTCAGGGCCTTCATCTCCTGCTCGCGGGCCATCGCCATGGCGCGGCGTTTTTCGGCCTCTGCCTGGAAGCGGCGTTTGTCGGCCTCGGCCTGGTCGGCCTGAAGCTTGGCGCCGACGTTCTCGCCGACGTCCACGTCGGCGATGTCGATCGAGAGGATCTCGAACGCCGTGCCCGCGTCCAGGCCCTTCTCCAAGACGCGCTTGGAGATGTTGTCCGGGTTTTCGAGCACGGCCTTGTACGACTCCGCCGAGCCGATCGTCGTGACGATCCCCTCGCCGACGCGGGCGATGATCGTCTCCTCGGTCGCCCCGCCGACCAGGCGGTCGATGTTCGCACGCACCGTCACGCGGGCCCGCGCCTTGACCTGGATGCCGTCGCGGGCGACCGCGTCCACCGTCGTCTTCCCGCTTGCCGGGTTCGGGCAGTCGATGACCTTCGGGTTCACCGAGGTCTGCACCGCGTCCAGGATGTCGCGACCCGCCAGGTCGATCGCCGTGGCCGTCTTCCACGTCAGCGAGATGTTCGCCCGGTTGGACGCGATCAGCGCGACCACGACGTTGCGGACCCGCCCGCCGGCGAGGTAGTGGCTTTCCAGATCCGATGTCTTGAGAAAGTCGAGATTCGCCTGGACGGCCTGTATCTTGCTGAGCACGATGATGCGCGGGTCCACCTTGCGGAACCGCATGCCGATCAGCTCGCGCAGCGAGATCCTCGCCTGGGCGAACAGCGCCTGGAACCACAACCCGAAGACCTGGGCGACCAGCGCCAG
>JBMCUM010000110.1:0-7031 GCA_048622595.1 Planctomycetota bacterium
ACAAGGCCCGCGCCCTGCTGCGGGCGATCGCCGTCGCCGAGGCGGGCTACGAGGCATAGCGCGGCGCAGCCGACGGCGGCGGCCGCAGAGATGTGCCCGGATGCAGCGCCGCTGCGCGCGGCGCGGTCCGGGCGGAACGCTCACGCATGACGGTACGGCGGTCAAGCCGTATCCCCGCACCATCCGCGTTCATCCCGCTGATTCACCCCGGACACGGCGCATGGCCCGAAAGCGCTACTCGCCGCTGAGGGCCTCGTGGGCCTCCTTGAGCTGCTTGCGGATGGGGATGTTCTGCGGGCACTTGTCCTCGCACTGGCCGCAGTCGACGCACGCGTCGGCCTGGTTGCCGAGCTTCTCGTTTCGGGCGATGCGACGATACGATTTGCGCGCCTCGTCCCATAGACCCCAGACGCGCCCCATGTTGTACGCGCTGAAGATCCGCGGGATCTCCACGTTCTGCGGGCAGGGCAGGCAGTACTTGCATCCGGTGCAGTACAGCTCGGCCATCTTGTCCAGGCGCTCGAGATGCTCGGCGAGGGCGGCCTTGTCGTCGTCGCTGAGGATGACCTCGTCGTCGGCGGTGGCGACGTTCTCCTCAACGTGCTGCATGGTGCTCATCCCGGACAACGCCATGGTGACGTTCGGGTTGGCCAGAACGAACCGCAGCGCCAGCTCGGGCACGCGCTCGATACCGGGGACCATCCGCTTGAGCACGTCGCTGTCGGCGCCGAGGCGCCCGCCTCCGACCGGGCCCATCACCACCACGCCGATGCCTTTCTCGCGTGCGTAGGCGATGCCTTCGGCCAGGCGGCGGTCCAGCAGGTTGTATTGAAGCGTGATGGACTCGGGATACCCGGTGTCCACGAGTTTCATCAGCGCGTCGTTGCCGTCGTGGAACGAGCAGCAGATGTGCTTGACCAATCCCTGGTCGCGCGCCTTGAGCATCCACTTGCTCGTCTTCGGCTCGAGCAGCTCCGTGTACTTGTTCCAGTTCACCCCGTGGTGGTTGTACACGTCGATGGACTCGACCTGCAGCAGGCGCAGCGAGTCCTCCAGGTGCCGCCACCACTTCTTCTCGTCGGCGTATTCGTGGTTCTTGGTCGAGACCACCACCTTGTCGCGCCACCCCTTCAGCGCCTCGCCGACGGCACGCTGGCTGTCGCCCTTGCAGTACATCACGGCCGTGTCGATGTAGTTCACCCCCGCCTCGAAGGCGCGGTGAATCATGGGGATGGCCTTTTCGTCGTCGACGCGGGCCTCGTCGCCCTCGCCGGTCATCGGCAGGCGCATGGCGCCGAATCCGAGTTGCGATACCTTCAGTCCCGTCCGTCCAAGCGTGCGATACTGCATGGGGATGTCGCTCCTGTTACTCGAGTTCTCGAAGTTCCTTGCGTGCGGCCTCGGCCGCGTCCGTGTCCGGATAGTCGGTGAGGATGGATCGCAGCGCCTCGCCGGCCTTTCGCTCCATGCCCATCTTGAGGTAGCTGCGGGCCAGGCCCAGCTTGGTCTGCGCCCGGCTTTCGTCGATGGAGCGCTCGACCTGGCGCGCATCACCGTCCGTCGTGCGGGGCTCGGGCTTCTCGGCCGATTCATCCGCCGGCGCCGACGTGGGACGTTTCTTCGGCGCCAGGTAGATGTGCACGTCGTCCCAGAGATATTCTCCCGGCGGCCAGTAGGAGTAGATCTGGATCTGCAGCCACTCGACGTTTTCGCCCAGGCCGCCGCGGGGCGGGAACGGCTCGGCGAAGTGCGTCCAGGCGTCGGCGGCGTCCTCGCAGTTGAGGTGCCACCGCCAGCACTCGCGGAGGTACCGCTTGGGGTGTTTCTCGGCATCGGCGTCGATCAGCTCGCGGCGCCGCTCTGGAGGCAGGTCGGCGAACTGCTCCGGCGTCAGGTCCAGCTCGGCCAGGGCGCTTTCGGGAAGCCCGTCGCGGGCGTGCGGCGTGGCGCGGAAGCCCTTGATGAACACCTTCGCCCCGTCCGGCCCCTTGCGATCGACCGTCAGCCAGTACCGCCGCCCCGGGTGGGCGCGGATGAAGGCGCTGCGGAAGTGCACGCCCTCGAGCCCGGCGACCGAGCCGAAGCTCGTGTCCGAGGCGATCTCCGGCGGGGCGGACGGATCCGCCCGCCCCATGCGCAGCGCCCGCCGGTATGCCAGCCAGGGCTCGCGCTTCAGGTCCGTCCGGACGCGCAGGACGTTGCCTCGCCGGTCGGACCCGCGCTGGATGAACGTGCTGACGTTGTCCGGGCGATCCCACCCGGCCGCGCCCTTCTCGAACCCGCCGTTGGCGTTGAGCGGCTCGCCCAGCGCATCGGGCTCCGGCTCGTCGCCGACCTCGGGCGGGGCCCACTCGCTCCGGCCGCGAATGAGCTCGACGATGCGACGGCTCAGCACGGCGCGGGCCCGCTCGCTGCGGTCGGTGAACCGGCGCGTCCACCCGCCGGGCGCGTCCGGGTTTGTCAGGTCCAGGCAGCGGACCGTCGCGCGGAGGCCCTCCCCGGCCGGGGCCACCGTCCCGTACAGACCCAGGTTCGCCCCGAGGCGGCGTTGCATCAGCTCGGCGATGGCCTCGGGGTCCGCGTCGGCGCCGGTCGGCTCGGACAACTGCTCCGTGGTCAGCCGGTCGACGACCTCGTATTCCTCGTGTCGCCGCAGGCGCAGGCGCAGGGCGTCGGCCAGGCGCACGCCCGCCGGCCTTTTGCCCAGCGGCACCTGCCCGCCGGGGTCGCGGACGCCCTCGGTGACGAAGTTGAGCACCACGACGTACGCCTCGGGCGTCTTGGCCGGGCGGGTCGTCGCCGCGTCGTCCGCGCCGCCCGCCGCTCCGCCCACCCACGCCACAAGCAGCGTTGCGGCGGCTATCACCGGCGTTCTGGTCATCGTCGCACTCCCTGCATCGTTCTCCGTCGCGTCCATCGTACCATTCCGCCGGCGGTTGCTGAAAGTGGTGTGCCGCTCATCCGCTCCATCCGGCACAGGCGCGCGTCGTGTGTCGTGTTGCCCGTCGTCGGGCTTTGTGGTATACGCACCCCGGCCATGATTGACGCGCTGCTCGTCTTCGTTGTGTCGCCAGCGACCGGTACGACGACGCGCCCGTTCCGGCTCGGTGCCGACGCGGTCGTCGGGGCGGTGCTGATCGTCACGACCCTGGTCGTCATGGCCGGGCTGGTGCTGTGGAGCCGGGGCGCCATCGAGCGGATGGGCCGGCAGGGGTATCCCTCGGCGCGGCCGGTGGTGAGGACGGACCGTCGTGAGTGAGAATGGCACCGTCCATGCCGAGCTGTCGCGCGACCTGAAGCTCTCGCACGTGACGCTGATGGGCCTGGGGATGATGATCGGGGCGGGCGTGTTCATCGGCATCGGCATCGCCACCGGAAAGGCCGGACCCGGCGGCGTCATGCTGACCTTCGCCCTGAACGGGTTGATCGCCCTGTTCACCGCCATGAGCTTCGCCGAGCTCGCCAGCGCCATCCCCCGCGCCGGCGGGGTGTACAACTTCGCCCGCATCGCCTTCGGGCGCGGGGTGAGCTTCCTAGGCGGGTGGATGGAGTGGTTCGCCTCCAGCGTCGCCGGGAGCTTGTACGCCGTCGTCTTCGCCGCCTACACGACCAAGTACGTCGCCAACGGGCTGCTGGGGCTGGACCTCGACGACGACGCCCTGGTGCGGGCGGTCAAGGTCGTCGCGGTGGCCGTGGGGATGGGCTTTCTCTACATCAACTACCGCGGCGCGTCGGAGACGGGCAAGGTCGGCGCCCTGCTCACCCTGGCGCAGATGGGCTTCGTGTTGTCCATCGCCGTCGTAGGCATCGTCCGCGCCGCCGTCGAGCCGTCGCGCCTGAGCAACTTCCAGCCCTTCCTGCCGCGCGGGTGGTCCGTCCTGCTGGTGACCATGGGCTTCATCTATGTCGCCTTCGAGGGCTTCGAGGTCATCGCCCAGGCCGGCGACGAGACCATCGAGCCCAAGAAGAACATCCCCAAGGCGATGCTGTACTCGGTGCTGATCGTCACGGTGACCTACGTCATGGTGTCATTCGCGACGATCGTGGCGGTTCGCCCCGGGGCCGAGGGCGTGGACGGCGCGGTGTGGCGGTGGATCGGCTCTCGCGGTCCGGCCGACGACGGGGAAACCGGCTTCGGCGAGGCGGTCAACCGCCTGATTCCCTACGGGGGGTTGCTGGTGACGCTGGCGGTGATCTTCTCGTCGACCTCGGCGCTGAACGCGACGATCTACTCGGCCACCCGCGCCAGCTACGCCCTGGGGCGCGATCGGATGCTGCCCGGCGCCCTGGCGCGAATCAGCCCGACCCGCCGGACGCCGTATGTTGCCCTGACGTGCACCGGGGTGATCGTGCTGACGGTCGCGGCGCTGCTTCCGACGCGCGACGTCGCCTCCTGCGCCAGTATCATGTTCCTGCTGCTGTTCTTCCTGGTGAACCTGTGCGCGATCAAGATCCGCCTGAACATGGGCGACGAGCTCCAGTACGGATTCGTCATGCCGCTGTTTCCCCTCTTCCCCATCGTCGCCATCGTCGGACAGGCCGTCCTGGCCGCCCACATCGGGCACATCAGTCGCCTGGCGATGGTCGTCGCCCCGGCGTGGATACTCGCCGGCGCTGGCGTGTACCTGTTCTACGCCCGCCGCCGCGCGATCGCCACCGAAGAGGAGATTCAGGTCCTCGCCGAGACCGAGGCCCCGCCCGGCGGGGAGTACCGCGTGATGGTCGCCGTGGCGAACCCGGACAACGCCCTGTCGCTGGTCCGCCAGACGTACCGCCTGTGCGACGCGACGGGGGCACGCGTCGAGCTGCTGCACATGGTCCCCGTCCCCCCGCAGGTGCCGCTGTCGGACGCGGAGCAGTACATGACCGCCGGGCGGGAGGGCCTCCTCGAGTCCATGCTCTACCTGGCGCCGCTGTTTCCCATCTCCACGCACCTGCGCTACTGCCGCAACCCCGCACGCGGAATCGTCAGCGCCGTTCGCGAGCGGCGGACGAACCTGCTGATCATGGGTTGGCACGGCCGGCCGACGCACCGGACGTTCCGCATCGGCTCCACGGTGGACCCTGTCATCGAGCGGGCGCCGTGCAACGTGGTGGTGATGAAGGACTGCGGGGGCGACCGCGTCTTCCGCCGCGTGCTGGTTCCCGTCGCCGGCGGGCCCAACTCCGCCTACGCCCTGGAGATCGCCGCCATCCTCGCCGACCGCGACGAGGGCGAGCTGACGGCGTTCTACGTCGACCGCGGGGGCGACCGGTTCGACCTGCAGGCCTTCTGCGACACCCGCAGCGAGCAGGTCCGCATCCCGCCCGAGCGGGTCCACGCCAAAAGCGTCCCAGGACACTCCGTCGTCGAGGCCATCCTCGCCGAGGCCGCAGACTACGACCTCGTCGTGCTCGGATGCACGGAGCAGCCCGTCCTCAGGCAGATCGCTCACGACCCGATTCCGGAGCGCGTCGCGCGACGGTGCGACCGCCCGCTGGTGATGGCCAAGGCCTCCGGCGGGCTGCGGTCGTGGTTGCGCCGGTGGATCTGACGGCGAGGTGCGAGGCGGCAGTTCCCACGTCGCAGTGCGGAGCTCGCAGTGACGAGTTCCGGGTGCGGAATGCCGCGCTGCGCGACGCGGTCGTGCGGCCGCCCGGCTGGACCGAGAGCGGAGTGAGGATTGCGGGTTGCGGACTCCGGGGCGTGGTGTCCGACGACCGCCTGCGGGTACGGGGCGACGATTTTACCTCTTGCTAAACTCGCGTCCCAGATGACCGAAGCCCATTGATGGCCGGACGCGGCGGCCACTGGGGCGCAGCGGAACTGCATCCGGAATGGTCGTTCGCGTCCGGCCTTCGTCTGCGCCGGCGCGAGGGGGTACACGAGTGCACCGGTGCCGTGGCTGCTCCGCAGACGCGAACGGCGGATGACGGACAGGGGTGACATCCTTCCGGGCAGGCAGGCCACGCGTCGGTGATGGGGCGCTTGACGGGAGTGGCGCGCCGGTGCGACAATGCCGGCGGCCGCCAGGTTGCGTGCTTGGTGTTTCGCCCATACGGGCGTCCGTATCGGCGGGCTTTCCCGTCCAACGGGGCGTAGCTCAGCTTGGTTTAGAGCGCCTGCTTTGGGAGCAGGAGGCCGCCGGTTCGAATCCGGCCGCCCCGAGTGAAAAGGCCGCCTGAAGCGGGCTTTTCACTGGAGGGGTCGAGCAGCGGAAAACCAGGGGAGACACGGCGCAAGAGCCGTCACCTATGCGCAGACGCCGAGGAGCGGCGAGATCGCTCTAGCTCGGTCTCATTTCTGCTTACGGGGAAGGCGGATAACCGATATGCTGTTGTCGGGAGGCGGGTCGGCTTGCGAGGGCGCCGGCGGATGGGTCGAGCCCGCAAACCCCACGGGCGTGTCAAAGGTGGCGAACGCGTGAAAGGCCAATGCATACCCGAGCCCGTCGTCCGACGGCTGAGCTTGTACCTCCGTCACGCCGAGCAGCTCGCCGGACGCGGCGCCGAGACCGTCTCCAGCACTCAACTCGGCGAGGCGCTGCACGTCACGGCGGCGCAGGTGCGCAAGGATCTGGCGTATTTCGGGCACTTCGGCCGCCCGGGCGTGGGGTACCGCGTCGCGGCGCTGCTGGCGGCGCTGCGGGGCGTGCTCGGGACGGACCGCGTCTGGAACGTCGTTCTGGTCGGCGCGGGGAACCTCGGCAGCGCCCTGTTGCAATACAAGGGGTTCGCCCGGCGCGGATTCCGCTTCGTGGCCGCGTTCGACAGCGACCCGTCCAAGCAGCACACGCGCATCGGCGGGGTCGACGTGTTCGCCATGGACGACCTGCCGCGGGTCGCCGACCGGCGGGACGCCGAGCTTGGGCTGATCGCCGTTCCGGCCGACGCGGCCCAGGAGGTCGCCGACCGCCTCTGTGCCGTCGGGCTGCGGGGCATCCTCAACTTCGCCCCGGCGACGCTGACCGTTCCCGACGGCGTGGCGGTCGATCCGGTGGACCTGGCGGCGCACCTGGAGCAGATCGCCTTCCGCGTCACCGCCCGGCGCG
>JBMCUM010000111.1:0-7008 GCA_048622595.1 Planctomycetota bacterium
ACCGTGTCGTCCGGCGCGATGCCCTCGATGGGCTCCAGCGGCATGAGCACGCGGTTGACGCCGTGGAAGCCGATGACCTCGGCCGGGACGCGCCGCCCGTCGGCGAGGTGGATGTCGCACAACTCGCTCATCCCGACCGGCGGGCCCTGCGCCTCGACGGTCAGCCCGGCGACGCGGACGACCCGCCCCCGACAGCCCAGCACGTCCGCCGAGCGGACGCGGTCGCGGTATTTCCCCAGGTCGACGCTCATGACGACTCCGGCGCCTTCAGCGCTTCGCGCATCTCGTCGAGCTGCCCTTCGACCGTGGAGGCGACGACGCCGCCGCCCGTCTCCACGCGGCACTCTGCCGGCTGGACCGACGCGTCTGCGACCAGCCGCACGCCCTCGCCCAGGTCCGCTTCTTCGAGTCCGCAGCGCCGGTGGTCGGACGGGTTGAGCCGCACCACGACCTCATCGCCGCCGGAGACGCGCGACAGCGCCTCGCGGACGATGGGCTCGATCTCGTACCGCTCGGCACGGATCTCCTGGGCGAGCACCTTTGAGGCGATGTCCACGGCCAGGTCGAGCAGTTGCTGCTCTGCCTCGTCGAGGACCTGGCGGCGCAGGGCGGACAGCTCGCTCGCGGCCTGTATCAGGGCATCGCGCGTCCGGGCCAGACCGGCCTCGGCGCGGGCGGCCTGTTCGGCGCGGTGCTGCTGCATACGGGGGGTATTCTCGTCGGCGGTTGCGCCGGGTGGGGTATCGCCGCACGAGGCGTCAGGCGCCACACGGACGGACGCGATCGGGCGAGGGAGGTTGACGCGCACGGGACCGGACACCTCAGTCGCCCTCCTCGAAGGTCAGGAAGCCGTTGCCCGCCAGCTCGCGAAGGACGCCCAGCACGGTCTGGCGGGCGCTTTCGACGTCGTCATCGGACGGCGTCGACAGCAGCGAGGTCTCCTCGTCGAGCATGGCGGCGGCGCGTTCGGACAGGTTTCCGCGGATCTTCGCGACGGTCGCCTCGTCAGCGCCGACCAGCGCCATGGCGAGCTGGCGTGCGTCCACCTCCCGGACCGCTTCCTGCATGGACCGATCCGACACCGTCGAAACGTCCTCCCACAGCACCATCATCCGCTCGACCCCGGAGGCCGCCTCCTCGTCCTGCTCCCGGATCGAATCCAGCATGCTCTTGCGCAGCTCGTCTCCCAGACCCCGCAGCAGCACGGCGACCTGGCGGAGCTTGGCGTCGCCGCGACGCGCGCCGTCGGCGCGCCGCGCCTCCAGACGCCGGCGTACCACCCCCGCGACCCGCGCCTTGGTCTCGGCAGCGACGTCCGCGCCGCCGGCCATCGACCGGATCGCCGCGCCGCGGACCTCCTCGTCCAGAAGCCCCAGCAGTTTCCCGCTGGTCTTCTGCGGCAGCTCGGCGAGGACCACGGCCACCGCCTGGGGCGTCTCGCCGGACAGCGCCTCGGCCAGGTCCTCGACCTCGGCGGAACGGATGGTCAGGAAAGGGTCCTTGGCCTCGACGAGTTCGTGGACGCGGCGCATCGCGTCGCGCGACTGGTCGGCGCCGAGTGTTCGCTGCAGCACCTGCTCGACGAAGGCGGTGGGGGAGGTCGACGCGGCGTCCGACTGCTCCAGCAGCCCGAAGAACTCCCGCACCGGGTCCTCCGGGCCCCGCGGGGCCCAGCCCGCCGCCTTGACATACGCCAGCTCCGCGGCGATCTCGGTGACCCGCTGCGGGTCGGCGGCGCGAAGCAGCTCGGCCGCCGTGTCCGCGTCCAGATTGCTCAGCAGCAATGCCGCCTTGCGTGTCGGGCTCAACTCCACGTACGTCGCTCCCTGCTCGGCGCGTCGTCGGACGCTACCGTGTGTGTTGCGTGTCGCTCTGCGCCCACGTCAGAAACAGGCGCTTGACCTCTTCGGGGTTCTCTTCCAGCGCCCGCGTGATCCGTTCCTTCAAGCGGCGCTGCTCGCCGGGCGCCTCCCCGGCCGGAAGCAGGTTGTCCGCCTGTCCGCCCCGGGCCGTGAGCTGCCCACCGCCGACCGACTCCTCCTGCTCGCCGGCGTCGGACTTCTTCTTGCTCCCGAAGATCTTCAGCACCAGCAGCATGCCGATCACCGCGATGCCCAACGAGCCCCGCTTGGCGATCTCCAGCAGGAAGTCCGGCGTGAGGAATCCCGCCTCGGCCTGTTCGGTCTGGGGGGGCCTGGGGAAGGTGGTGGTCACCACCGACAGCGTATCGACCGGTCCGCCGTCCTCGTCCGGCGTGAGCTTCAGCCCCAGCGCGCCGGCGACCAGGGACTCCACCTGCTCGGACGTCATGGGCGGCTCGCCGCCCTCCTCTCCGTCCGGCGCCGACAGGTCCACCAGCACGGCCACGGACTTCTTGAGGATCGACCCGGGCAGCTCCTCGCTCTGTTCGGTCGTCCTGCTGACCAGGTACTCGGTCTCGATGGTCTCTTCCTTGGTGTCGCCCCCGTTTCCGCTCTCGCCCGGCCTGGACGACTTGCTGTCGATCGACTCGCTGCTGACGACCTGGTTGACCGGGTCGTAGGTTTCCTTGGCGCGGCTGACGGCCTTGGCGGTCATCTCCACGCTGACCCGCACCGACGCGCGGTTCGATCCCAAAGCGGCGGCGAGCATCTGCTCGGCCTTGTCGGCCAGCTCCTGCTCGACCCGGATCTTGTGGGCCTGGAAGGACCCGGCCCGGCCGGCGAGCTCGTTCGTGTCGTCCCCGCTGAGCAGCGTTCCGCGGGTATCGACGACCACGACGTTATCGGCCTGAAGCCCCTCGACGGCGCCGGCGACCAGGTGCACCACGGCCGCGACGTTGTTCGCACCGAGCGGGTGTCCGCCCTTGAGCCCGAGGACGACGGTGGCCGAGGACTTCTCCTCCTTTCCCGCGAACAGCGCCGCTTCGGGGCGGACGACGTGCACGCGTGCGGAGGTGACGTTCTGCAGCGTCCGGATCGTCCGGGACAGTTCGCCCTCGACGGCGCGGACGTAGTTGACGCGCTGCGTGAACGGGCTGGTGCCCAGCTTCTCGTCGTCGAGGATTTTGTACCCGGCCTGGTCGCTCTCGGGCAGCCCCTCGCCGGCCAGCGACATGCGGCAGTCGTCGACGCGCTCGGCGGGCACGAGCACCGTCGTTCCCCCGCCCGACAGCTCGTAGGGGATGTCCTGGGCGCGGAGCTTGTCGGTGACCTTGGCGGCCTCGGAGGGGCTCAACCCGCCGTAGAGGATGCTCATCTTGGGCTGGGTCGCCCAGTTGCCCAGCAGCAGCGCCGCGCCGACCACGGTCAGCACGACCGTCACCAGCAGCACGCGATGGATGAAGCTCATCTGCCGCCAGATGTCGCCGAGATTGCGGAGTATCTGCGTCACGGGACGTCCTCACGCCAGGTCTAGACCTGCATGTTGAGCGTCTGCTTGTAGGCCTCGATCATCTTGTTCCGGACGCCGACGAGCAGCTTGAAGCTCATGTCGGCCTCGGCCATCGCCGTGACCGCCGGGAGCACGTCGTCCGTCCTCCCGGACAGCAGGTGCTCGACCGCCTGGGTGGCGCCCTGCTGGGACTGGTTGACCTCGCCGAGGTAGTTCTGCAGCGCCTCGGTGAATTTTCCCGGCGTCGCCGGCCTGCTCTGGGCCGAACCCGGCGCCTGCGCCGGCGGCTGGATGGGCCCGGGCCCGCCGATCGGATTGATCCCTGCCATCGTCCTCGCGCTCCTATCGCAACAGTTCCAATGCCGTATCCACGGCGTCCTGGTATCGCTTCAGCACGGCCGCGTTCGCCTGGTACGCCCGCGACGCGACCACGAGGTTCATCATCTCGGTGGGGATGGAGACGTTGGGAAGCGTGACGAACCCGTCGGAGTCGGCGTCCGGATGCGAGGGCATGCGGACACGTTTGAGCGGATTGGCGCGGTCGGCGCGGACCCCCTCGATACGCACGCCCCCGGGCCCGTCGTCGTCCGCGCGGAGTACCAGTTCCTTGCGCCGGTAGGCGCCGCCCTGGGTCGTGCGCGTGGTGTGCGCGTTGGCGAGGTTCTCGGCGATCAGATTCATCCGCCGCGACTGGGCCCGCAGGCCCGAAACTGCGATGTCCACCGAGCTGTTGATCGCGTTGACCGGCATGTCACATCTCTCCACGCCGGTGACCAGCGGGGCGGCCGTCGCTTCCGGCCTGGGCCCCTGGCCTCCGGCCGCGTCCCTATTTCTGCGTCTGCATCGCCAACTCCGCCTGGCGGTAGGCGGTCGTCAGCATGCGGATGTAGGTCTTGCGCAAAGCGCTGTTCTTGATCATCGCGCCGATCTCGCTGTCGAGGTCCACGTCGTTTCCGTCCGGTCCGACGGGCGTGTTTCGCGGTCGGTGGACGGGCAGCTCCAGCTCGCGGAGCTTGCGAGCGTCGCCGTCGGCGATCGCCTCGGCCAGGGCGCGCTCAAACGCCACCGCCCGCCGGCGGAACCCGGGCGTGTTGATGTTGGCGACGTTGTCGGCCTGCACCTTTCCGCGCGCGCCCGTGGCGCGGAGCCCCGCCTGAAGGACGTCGATCATGCTTGCGCCGTCGCCCATTGGCGTTCTCCCGTCTGGCGGAGGGCGTCGGGCGGGGGGTACCCGTCCCGGCGGTACCTCCGCAGCTTCTCGCGAAGGGTGCGGTCGGTGATGCCCAGCAGTTCGGCCGCCTTGGCCTGGTGGGCCTTGGTGCGCCGCAGCGCCTCGTAGATCGCCGAGCGTTCCAGCTCGGCCAGCGACAGCGTGGACATCTCCCGCGGGTGCGGGCACCGCAGCTCGCTCCACAGCGCGGGCACGCCCGCAAGCGACAGCGTCGGACCCTCGCCCAGGACCAGCGCGGTGCGGACCACGTTGCGGAGCTGTCGCACGTTGCCGGGCCAGGCGTAGTCGCGGAACGTCGCGATCATGTCCGGGTCCAGCGCCTCGATGTGTCGGCCCACCTCGCCGGCGAAGGTGTTGACGAAATGCCACACCAGCGGGACCACGTCGTCGCTGCGCTCGCGCAGGGGCAGCACGGAGATCTCCACCCCGCCCAGGCGGTAGTACAGGTCGCGACGGAAGTTGCCGCCGTCGACCTCGGCGGGCAGGTCCCGGTTCGACGTGCTGATCACGCGGACGTTGACGTCCACCGGCTCGCTGCCGCCGAGCCGCTCGAAGTACTGTTGCTCCAGGACGCGGAGCAGCTCGGCCTGGAGGCGGGCGCTGGTCTCGGAGACCTCGTCCAGCAGCAGCGTGCCCCCGTTGGCCTGCTCGAACCGCCCCACCCGCCGCGCGTCGGCGCCGGTGAACGCGCCGCGCTCGTGGCCGAACAGCTCGCTCTCCAGCAGCGACTCGCTCATCGCGCCGCAGTTGACGGCCACGAAGGGCCCGTCGGACCGCCGACTGCGGTGATGGATCATCCGCGCGATCAGCTCCTTGCCCGTTCCGCTCTCGCCGGTAATCAGGACCGGAAGCGACGTGGCGGCGACCTTCTCGGCCAGGGCGATCGTCTCGCGAAGCCGACGGCTCCGCCCGGCGATGTGGTAGGCGCGGCGCGCGTCGGCGGCGCCGGTCGCGGCCATCGGAACGTCGTGCGACGGGACGTACGCGTTCAGCACCGCCTCGAGGTCGTCGCGTGTGACGGGTTGCTCGATCAGGTCGCGGCATCCGGCGCGCATCGCCCTGACGGCGGTTTGGACGGACCGGTCGCCGACGATCATGACCACGGGCAGCTCGGGAAGCACCTCGCGGGCGCGGTCCAGCAGCGCGAACGCCCCTGCCGCGTCGCCGTCGAGGTCCGCCAGCACCAAACGCCAGTCGCGCCGCGGAAGCTGCTCCGTCGCCGCCGGCATGTCCCGCACCACCGTCCCGCGCACGGCGCGCGACGCCAGCGTCTCCAGGATCATCCGCGTCCGCTCCTGGACGCCGCTTACGACCAGAACGTCCTCGACCACCGTGCGGGTCATCTACTCGTCGCCCTCCCCGACCGCACGCGCCGTCTCGACCGTCTCGCCCGCCGCGGGGCGCATCCGGCCGATCTCGGCGAGCAGGTCATCAGGCCGGGCGCGGCTCCGCCACGCGAGCAGCGCCTCGTACGCCTCGGCCATCGGGGCCCACGTGCTGTCGGCGTGCTCCGCGGCGACGCGCTTGTAGGCCGCACGCGCCGCGCCGGGGTCCGTCCGGCGCAGGCAGTTGCCCGTCTGCAGCAGAATCCACGCGCGCTCGTCCGGCGCCGGGTCGCGCCGCAGCGCGATGCGGTAGAACGCCGCGGCGGTTTGGAGGTGTCCGCCCTTGAACAGCATGTCCGCCAGCGCCAGCGGGTCGGCGACGCTGTCCGCAGCGACCTCGGTGCGCAGCGTCTCCAGCGTGGCGGCGTCCAGCCGGGAGGGGCGCGTCGTCGCCTCGTCGGTCCCCGTCTGCGCCGAGGCGCCGCTGCGGCCGCCCGTCCGGGCGCCCGCGTCCTCCGCCGGTTGGGTGGCGGTCTCGCCGGCGACCGCCCGGGCGGTGCCCAGTCGCAGGACGCGCAGCCGCCGGATCGCCTCGGCGAGGTGGTCGCGTGTGTCGGCGTCGGTGGCATCCGGCGGCGCGGCGATGCTCTCGCGCCACAGCTCGCGGACGCCGGCGTCCAGCGTCCGCGGAGCCGCGTCGCGGCGCGGCGCTGGGTCGCCCGCCCCGGCCGGTGTTGCGACCAGCGCCGCCAGGGACGCACACGCCAGGATGCCCCACGCCCGTCGGGTCATTGCGGTCGGATCCCCTTTGCGGGATCGAGGACGTTCGAGTAGGCCAGCGCGGCCCGTCGGTAGTCGCCCTGGAGAGCGTAGGCCTGTCCGAGCAGGCGGGTCGCGCGGCGCCGGGTCGCCGGGTCGCAGTTTGCGGCGCGGACGATCCCGGCGAGCAGCGTGGTCCGTTCCGGCTCGCCGCGATCCAGGCACAACGCCGCCAGGTCGCACGCAGCGGCGTAGTAGGCCTCGCCCGGGGCCATCTCCTCCAGAACCTGGGTGAGCATGTCCTCGGCGCGGTCGCGCTGG
>JBMCUM010000112.1:0-7003 GCA_048622595.1 Planctomycetota bacterium
GTCCCGCCGGAGTCACCCGACCGCGTGCTGCGGGGCCTGTGGTCCGCCGGCGTGTCCTGCTACGCGGTGGAGAACCTCTGCCGCCTGGCGGCGCGCGAGGACCCGATGATCCCCGCGCTGGAGGTGTGCGACGAGCTGGTGGTCGTCGCCTGCTTGGGCGAGCGGGTGCGGCGACTGATCGGGAGCGCCGGCGGCCGCTGGGACGCCTCCCGCATGCGCGTGCTCGAGATGGCGACCACCTCGCCGCGCGAGGTGGTGGCAGCGCTGGCGGTGCCGCCGGCGGATCCCCCGGCGCCGGCGTGAGCGGCGACGGTCCGACCTCACAACTCAAGCCGCGTCCCGGCCGAGACGCACCGGACCTGCCCACTGAGCATCTCGCCAAGCCGCTCGGCGGACCGCTCGCCGGTGCAGTGACACGGATACGCCCGTGGCGCGCCCGCCCGACGCAGCGCCCCTGCTGCCGCCTCGATCGCAGCCGGTCGCGCGCCGCGAAGGTGCAGCCCGCCGAGCACGCCGACGATGCGCTGCCCGGCGGTCAGCGCCGACGCCGCACGCAACGTGTTGCCCAGACCGCGGTGGCAGCACCCGGTGACGACCCACAGCCCGCGACGCCCGCGAACGAGCGCGAATTGCTCGTCTTCGAAAGCATCCGGAGCTAGTCCGGCGTCCGTCTCGCTCAGGAAGTGCGTTCGCCCGACCGGCCCGGGCACCGGTCCGGACAGCGTCAGCCACGCGGTCAGCTCCAGCGGCGACGTAACGTCGCGCACCACCGCGCCGCGGCGCTCAAGCGCCGCGCGGTCGTCGCCGATGCCGATCTCGCGGCGGCGTCGGTGCGGGCGAGCCACGAAACGCCGTCGCCACACCGCCGGATGCGCGTAGATTACCACACCGTTGCGTGCCTCGACCGCCGCCGACAGCCCGCCGGTATGGTCATAATGCCCGTGCGAAATCACCACCGCATCGACCGCACCGAGGTCGATGCCCAGAGCCGCCGCGTTGGCCCGCAGCGTTCCGGCCGTGGCGCCCGCGTCGAACAGGACCGTTCGACCGGGACCCTCCAGCAGCACGGACAACCCGTGCTCAGCCGCGAGATCCGGGCGGGCGGACATGTCGTCAACCAGGATGGTCGCGTCAATGCTCACGCCGGCGCCCCCTCTCCGCGGCGGGCGCGGTGGACGCCCGCGCCACCTGTAGCGTGCAGGTGGGCACCGGCGAGCCCTGGCGGGCGAACCACGTGACGTGCTCCTCGATGACGTCGAAGTGCACCTCGTAGGTTCCCGCCCGCCTCGGCGCGCGGAAGTCGTGCGTGACAGTCACCGCCGCGCCGGGCGGGATGCCGCGCTGCGGAAGCGGCGTCCGCGGACCGAACTCCCGCTCGGGGGCGTCCGCCACGCTGGTTCCGACAAAGGCCGTCAGGTTGAACTGCCGCTCCGCGTCGCCGGCGGGGATCGTCCGCCCGCTGCGGTTGACGAAGGTCACCGTCGCCGTGACCCGCTCGCCGGGCGCGGCTTGCAGCGACGCGGGCACATCCCACGTCAGGTAGTAGTACGCGTGACGGTAGTGCTCCAGCGCCCAGCGGCGGAACTGCTTCCAACCGCCGGTCGGGCGCCCCTGCCGTCTGCACCATTGCTCGTAGGCATCCAAAAACTCGGCGATGCCGGCGCCGAAGTAGAAGTACCTCCACGACAGCTCGCTTCGGGCCGCATCGTACGAGCGCCCCCCAACGGCCATCGCCGCCATCACGCCGGCAACGCCGGTCCGGTCCGCACCGCGCAGGCAGTGCAGCAGCATGGGGCGCTGGGCCGTCTCCAGCACCTCGACCAGTCGGGCCACCGTCAGACGCGACGGCGGACGTTCGCTGGTCATTCGAATGTCGATGAGCGCCAGACCGGCCTGGTCCGCCGCGCGGCGCTCGGCTGCATAGGAGGGGGGCCCGCTTCCACGGAGGTTCACGACGGTGCGAATGTCGTATTCGCGCGCCCAGCGGCGCAACTCCTCCGGCGTGGGCTGGGCGGCGCGGTAGACCTGCTGCTCGACGACGGTGGCGAAGTTGTTCCGCCACACGCCCTGCACGAGGTAGTACCCCCCGCCGATCGCGGCAGGCAGTCCCGCCGCCAGGGCGACCCACAGCAACGCCCGATGCCGCGGGATTCGCCGTCTTGCATCCGTGGCCTTCATTGCCGTCGCATCATAGCGTTGCCACACGCAGCGGACCAGCGGCGAGCGGGGGCGCGGGATCGGTCCGGCTGGAATGTGGCGCGAAGTGCGGCGAACTGACGACGAATCGTATCGTATATGCGGTACAAGCGAAGCCGGGTGTGCGCATCGTCGGCGGTGCGATTACGTTGACATACCGGCGCGGGCGGCTTATACTACATGGCTTCGCACTGGCAGGCCGGGGCGAATGCGCCTACCCTCGCCCGCGGGACGGGCGCGAAAGGATCTACACGAAGGGACAGGACGTGGCAAAGAAGAAGTCGACATCGGAGGCCTCCCGGAAGGCCAAAAAGTCAACCAAGAAGGCGGCGAAATCACGGAAGGGCTCCGCAAAGACCTCCGCCGGAAAGAAAACGTCCGCTCGCAAGGCGACCAAGCGTTCAACCAAATCCACTTCGTCCAGCCGCAAGAAGGCAAAAAAGGGCGGAAAGTCGACAAAGAAGGCCGCCAATAAGTCCCGCGCCAAGGGCACCAAGACCAGCGCAAAGACGCCGAATGTTCCGGACAAGCCCAAGGCCGCCGAGGCCTCGCCGCTGACCAAGGCCCAGTTGCGCGAGCTGCGGGACCTGCTGCTCGAGAAGCGCCGCACGCTTCTGGGCGACATGGACGGGATGCAGGAGTCCAACGGTGGCTGGCAGAACGGCACGGCCGCCAGCATGCCCACCCACCCGGCCGACGTGGGGACGGACAACTACGAGCACGAGTTCACGCTGGGGCTGCTGGAAAGCGAGCGGGCGCTGCTCGAGGAGATTGACGAGGCCCTGGAGCGAATGGACAACGGGACCTACGGCGTGTGCCAGGGCACCGGTCAGCCGATCGGATACCCGCGCCTGCGTGCCCGTCCGTGGGCGAAGTACTGCATCGACTACGCCCGCAAGATCGAGAAGGGTCTCGTCCGCCCCGGCGAGGGCGAGGGCGAGTCGCCCGCATAGCCCGGAGGCCCTGCGCCCGTGGCGTCCGCCCCGCCACCGAAGGATCCGTCCGCCGAGGATGACGGCGGTACCGCCGCCCCGCCGGCGTGGCGACGCGTCCGCCCGTGGGTGGTGTTCCTGGCGATTACGGCGGCGGGCACGACCGCCGACTTGTGGACCAAGGACCACGTCTTCCGGACGCTTCTGAATACGCCCGAAGCCGCGCGTCGCGTCGCGCGCGTGCGCGCCCGGATGGGCGACGCTCATGCGGCGCGGGTCCTGATCGCCACCCGCGTCCAGCGCCCGCTGGCTGCAGGCGTCAAGCTGACGCTCCAGACGAATCCGGGCGTCGTGTTCGGGCTGGACCTGCCCGGGTGGCTGGTCGCGGCGGCGTCCGTGGCGGCCGTGGCGATGGTCGGCTGGTTCTTCCTGACCTCCGCGGCCGGAGCGTTGGCCCTGCACGCGGCGCTGGGGTGCATTCTGGGCGGAGCGCTGGGCAACGCCTACGACCGCCTGATCGCGACGGTGACGCTTCCGGGCGGGGCGGGGACCATTCGCCACCAGGTCCGTGACTTCGTCAACTGCGCGGCGTGGGGATACCCCTGGGTGTTCAACGTCGCCGACGCCCTGCTGGTCGTCGGCGTGGGGCTGCTTGTCGTGCACTGCCTTTGGGACGCGCGCCGGCGACGAGGCGACGGTTGAGAGACTATAATCGCGGCATGGACCCCTCACAGGGCAGCGTGCCGCACCCGCGCCGCTTCCAGACCGAATGGCGGCTGCTCTTCGCCGCCGCCGAGTTGGGCTGGCTGGTGGTCTTCGCCGTCGCGGAGCGCGCCGGGCTGCGCCGGCTCGTCGGTCGGACCCGGCTCGGCCGGTCGGCACTGCGGTACGCGCTGCTCGAGGCGGCCGTGCTGGTAGCGGGGTATGTCCTCCTGCGCCTCGTGCTGGGGGCGGTCTACCGCCGCAGCGCGACCCGCCTGGGCCTCGGCGAGGTCGACCGCGCGGCGCTTCCGTCCGCCGGCGACGTGTTCGACGATTTCGACGGGCGTCGCCTCGAGCGCAGCGTGCTGCTGCTCGGGGCGGTGATGCTGTGCTTCGCGTTCTTCACCGGTCCGGCATGGGTCATCGTGGCGCTTCTGCTGGTCGGCGTGCTGACGGCGCTGGAGTACACGCGCGATCGCGACCGCGTCTCGGCCTGCGGCACGCCGGTCACCGAGGCCGAACAGGCGGCTTGGCCCGCACTGGACGGGATCGTCACGCTGGCGCGCCGGCGCGGGCACGAGCACGTGGATCTGCTGGTCTACAACGCCGAGCCGGGCGACCCGCCCGCCGCGGCCATCCCCGCCGGCCCGCAGCCCAGGATCGCCCTGGCGCGGGAGGCGTTGTCGCGGCTGCCGGCGCGGGAGCTGCAAGCCGCGGCCGCCCACGAGCTGGCCCACCACGAGCTGCGCCACTCGCGGTCCGGCGCCGTCGTCGAGGCGGCGTCCCGGCTCGGCTCCGGCGCCGCGCTGTGCGCGGTCCTGGGCGCCGCCGGACGAGCGGGCCGGGCGACGAGTGCGGCGCAGCTCCTCCCGACGGCCGTGCTGGCGTGGTACCTGCTGCGCGTCGGCGGGGTGCTGATCGAACGCGCCGCGATGCGCCACCAGGAACGTCACGCCCACCGCCGCGCCGTGGCGATCACCGGCGACGCGTCGGCGTACCTGGCGGTGCTCGCCAAGCTCGCCCCGGACGAGCCCGCGCCGGGATGGGAGCGGAAGCTGCTGGCCGAGGCCCCGGACCGTCGCCAGGTTGAGCACATCGTCCGCCAGGCCTGCGGGGACGGGACCGCACGGCGTTGATTCGGCGCCGCACGAGTCGGTATTCTCGGCGTATGAGCATTCACGTGCTGGAGCACACCCACGGCGCGCTGCGCCGCGCCGTCGAGGCGACCGGCGAGCCCGGTTACCGCGCCGATCAGATCGCCGACTGGGTGTACGACAAGTATTGCACGGAGCCGTCGGCGATGTCGAACCTGCCCGCGTCCGTCGCGCGGCAACTGACCATCACCGCCACGCGCTTCGTCGCCCGCGGCGACTCGCGAGACGGGACGGTCAAGCTGCTGGTCGCCTGCGCCGACGGCGAGCGGGTCGAGTGCGTGCTGATCCCCACGCGCCGGCGAGCAACGGCGTGCATCTCGACACAGGTCGGCTGCGCGTATGAATGCGGGTTCTGCGCCACGGGGCAGGACGGGCTGCGGCGGAACCTGACCGCGGCGGAAATCCTTGCGCAGCTTCTGCACCTCGGCGCCGCGGCGGGTCGCCGCATCACCAACGTGGTGTTCATGGGCTCCGGCGAGCCGCTGGCGAACTACGACGCGACGGTCGCGGCGATCCGCGCCATCGTGGACCCGCAGCGCTTCGGGATCTCCGCCCGGTCGGTGACGGTCTCGACCGTCGGGCTGCCCGGAAAGATCCGCCGCCTCGCCGAGGAGGACCTGCCGGTGACGCTGGCGCTGTCGCTGCACGCGCCGAACGACCCGCTGCGACGCGAGCTGATGCCCGCTGCTGCCCGCGCGCCGCTTTCGGAGATCCTCGACGCGGCCGCGGACTTCTACGCGCGGCGCAAACGCGAGGTGACGATCGAGTACGTCCTGCTGGCAGGCGTGAACGACACGAATGTCTGCGCCGAGGCGTTGGCGCGGCTGGTGCGGCGGCTGCGTTGCAACGTCAACCTGATCCGGTACAATCCGGTTGACGGCACGCCGTACGCCCGCCCGAGCGAGTCCGCGGCCCGCGCATTCCTTCAGCGCCTGCGTCGGGAGGGCGTCAACGCCCACCTCCGCCGCAGCCGCGGGCGCGACGCCGACGCGGCGTGCGGGCAACTGCGCCGCCGCGCCGGCGGCGGCGTGCACGGCTGAGCCCGCCGGCGACACTCCCAAGGCCGACCATCGCCACGGACAAGCCCCAACCCGCGCGACGTGGACGCCGGAAGCGCTCCGCGTCTTGGGCCCGCCAGGACCCTGACGTGCGCCTGATGCTGCGCGTCCGCGGCGGGGACGACGCGGCGTTCGACGAGCTCGTCCACCGCAACACCGCCAAGGTTCACGCGCTGATCTACCACTTCCTGGGCAACTCGGAACTGGCCGACGACCTGACGCAGGAAGTGTTCATGCGGATCTACCGCACGGCGGAGCGGTACAAACCCTCGGCCAAGTTCAGCACCTGGCTGTACCGTATCGTGGCGAACCTGGCGTTCAACGTGATGCGTTCCCGCAAGCGCCGGCAGGTATGGCAGCTCGGTCAGCTCGGCGAGCCGGACGAGGAGGGCCCGGCCCATCACCTCCCCGACGACGGCGCGGCGGACCCTTACGCAACGTGCGACGACGACGAGCTCCGCAGGAAGATCGCCGACGCCATCGCAAAACTTCCGGAAAACCAGCGGGTTGCCCTGGTGTTACGTCAGTATGAGCACAAGAGCTACGAGGAGATCGCCGAGGTGCTGGACTGCTCGCTGATGGCGGTCAAGAGCTTGCTCAGCCGGGCGCGCCAGCATCTGCGCGAGTCGTTGGGACGGTATCTTCGCCCTTGACGCGCACGACCCCAAAAAACCTAAAATCGCACGACCCGTCTGGACCGGCGGGGTTCCACGGATGGAAACGCCGGCGGCGGACCGCCGCGGACGGACCGCCCTTACAGCCAGTATGACCAACGAACTGAACCAAAGCGACTGGGAAGCCCTTTCGGCGTGGATGGACGCGGAGCTGCCCGCAGACCAGGCCGAACGCGTCGCCCGCGCCGTCCGCGAGCAGCCCGCCTGGGTCCGCGCCGCCGAGGAGCTGCGCGCCCTGGACGACCTGCTGCGGCGCCACCACGCCCCCGCGCCGCACGCCCTGGCCG
>JBMCUM010000113.1:0-6946 GCA_048622595.1 Planctomycetota bacterium
CCAGCAGAACCTGGACTGGGTCTGGCCGTACTGGGTGCAGCGCCAGTTCGACCCGGATGACGAGTCCTTCCTGCCTCGGGCGTTCTCGCTGACGCACGTGAACCTGACGCACCGTAACTGGACGGCGGTGGGCCTGCCCGGCTGTAACGCGTTTCCCATCGTGGATCCGTGCGGGCTGGTCACGCCGGTGTTCGACGGCTGGTCGCTGGACGCGTGGGTCGTCGCGACCGACGGGACGGAGCTGCTGCCGGCGGTCGGAGGGGACGTCGGGCAGCGCCTGCGGATCGAACCCGACGGGCTGGCCGTCGAGACGGTCGCACGTGACGCGGGGCTGTCCGTGCGGACGCGGGTGGACGTGGTCTGCCGGGACGGGCGATGCCTTTGCCGCATCGGGTGCCGGGCGGACGTGGACCGCGAGGCGTGGCTTGCGGTCGTGCTGCGCCCGTTCAACCCGGAGGGCGTCAGCTTCGTCCACGACATACGCCTGGGCGCCGATAGGCGGAGCTGGCGGGTCAACCGCGCCGCGCAGGTCCGCTTCGACGCGCCGGTCGAGCGTCACGTCACCAGCACCTACGCCGTCGGCGACGTGTACCCCGACCTGCTCGATCGCGACGAGGCGGACGCCTGCCGCTGCGACGTGGGTCTGGCGACCGCGGCGGCGTTGTTTCCCGTCGCGCCGGGACGGGCCACCGAGCGGACCGTTCACGTGGACCTCTCGGCCGACAGGGAATCCGAGCCCATCATCGCCGCGCCGGACGAGCTGCGGTGGCCGGCGGCGCTGGAGGGCACCTGCGAGCTGCACACCGGCGACGAGTGGTATGACTTTCTGTACGACGCGGCGGTGCGGACGCTGCGGCTGCTGTGCCCGCTGGACCCGTACCCGGGCCCGTTCACGTACAAGCGGTTCTGGTTCCGCGACGCGGCGTTCCTGCTGCACGCGATGCTGTGCGCCGGGATGACCGAGCCGGTCAGGCGCGCCGTGGACCGCTTCGCGCGGCGGCAGCGCGTGGGCGGGTTCTTCCACTCCCAGACGGGGGAGTGGGACTCCAACGGGCAGGTGCTCTGGCTGGTGCGCCGGTTCTGCGAGCTCAGCGGGCATCCGGCCGGGGACGACTGGCGCCGCCCGCTCATCCGCGGCGCGCGGTGGATCGCGCGCAAGCGCTGCGCCCGAGACGGCGACGCGCTGCACGCCGGGCTGATGCCCGCGGGGTTCAGCGCCGAACACCTCGGCAACAACGACTTCTACTACTGGGACGACTTCTGGTCGCAGGCCGGGCTTCAGGCGGCCGCCGCTCTCTGCCGGCAGTGGGGCGACGCCAGGCGCGCCCTCCGGTTTGCCCGCGAGGCCGACGACCTCGCCCGCTGTATCGACCGCAGTCTCGACGCCTCGCGCTGCATCCGACGTCACGACGGAATGCCCGCCTCGCCGTACCGCCGCATGGACGCCGGCGCCATCGGCTCACTGGCGGCGGGGTACCCGCTGGCGCTGCGCGCGGGCGACGATCCGGGCCTGCGAGCGACGGCGGAGTTCCTGCTGGGCAACTGCCTGCGCCGCGGCGCGTTCTTCCAGCAGATGATCCACTCCGGGTGCAACGCGTACCTGACGCTGCACCTGGCGCAGGTGCTGCTCCGTGCGGGGGACATGCGGTTTTTCGATCTGGTCCGCGCCGTGGCGCAGCTCGCCTCACCGACGGGTCAGTGGCCGGAGGCGATCCACCCGCGAACGGGCGGGGGGTGCATGGGCGACGGACAACACGCCTGGGCCGCCGCCGAATGGGTCCTCATGCTCCGCAACATGTTCGTCCGCGAGGTCGGCGGGGAGCTCGTGCTCGGCTCGGGCATCCCCCCGGCGTGGCAGGACGGGCGCCAGATGCACATCGGTCCCGCACCGACGCCCCACGGGCCGATACGCGTTACACTATCCGGCGCGGGCGGGGCGGTCACGGTCGCCTGGGACGCGACGTGGCGCACCGTGCCTCCGCGGCTGGAGGTGCGCCTTCCGGGAAGGGCGCCGCGGACGATCGACGAAGCGCCGCCAAGCGGGTCGGTGACGCTCGGCGGAGAGGTCCGGACGTCGTGAGAATCGCGATGTTCACCAACACGTACCTGCCGCAGATCGGCGGCGTCGCCCAGTCGGTGGCGCGGTTCACGGCCGGGTATCGCCGCCTGGGGCACCCGACGGTGGTGGTGGCGCCGGCCTACCAGCAGCGCGACGGCGGTTTGGGCTCGACACAGCGCTTCGCCCATACGGGCGGCCGTATGGCCGCGGCGCAGGACGACGCGACCGCAGCGTGCGAGGACGAGACCGGCGACGTGGTCCGCGTGCCCGCGCTGCGGCGGTTCAAGGGAAGCGATTTCTCCTTCGCCGTCCCGGCCGCCTGCGATCTCAACGCCTCGATGGACTCCTTCGATCCGGACATCGTCCACGCCCATCACCCGTTCCTGTTGGGCACGGAGGCCGCGCGCGTCGCGGCGGCGCGCGACGTGCCTCTGGTGTTCACGCATCACACGATGTACGAGTGGTACACGCACTACGTTCCGCTGGAGATCCCGTCGATGCGGACGTTCATCCGCCAACTCGCCACGGGATATGCGAACCTGTGCGACTGCGTGTTCGCCCCCAGCGCCAGCGTCGGCGAGATCCTGCGCCGTCGCGGTGTGGAATCGCCGGTGCGGACCGTTCCCACCGGCGTGGACGTCGAGCGGTTCGCCTCAGGCCGCGGGCGCGCGTTCCGCCGCCGCGATGGGGTTCCCCCCGACGCGCTGCTGATCGGGCACGTGGGGCGACTCGCGGCCGAGAAGAACCTCGCCTTTCTTGCCGACGCCGTGATCCGCGCGATGCGAGACCTGCCCCAGGCCCGCGCCGCGTGGGTCGGGTCCGGACCGCTGTTGGGTTCGCTGCAGCGACGCTTCACCCGGGCGGGAATGGCCGAGCGGGCCCACTTTCTCGGCAGCCGATCCGGGCAGGATCTCGTCGACGCATACGACGCCATGGACGTGTTCGTCTTCGCCTCGAAGACGGAGACGCAGGGGATGGTGCTGGCCGAGGCGCTGGCCGCGGGGTGTCCGTGCGTGGCGCTGGACGCGCCGGGCGCGCGAGAGGTCGTCGCCGACGGAAGGGCGGGGCGGCTGGTCCGCGACGAGGACGTGGAGGTCTTCGCCGCGGCCGTCCGGGAGGTGGCGGAGGAAGTCGCCGGCGGCGATTCGGGTGCGTCGCAGGTCCGCGAGCGTGCCCGCGCCGCCGCCGAGCCGTTCAGCGACGCCCGCTGCATCGACCGCGCGCTGGCGGCGTACGAGGAGATCGTGGCGTCCGACCGGAAGCGCGCCGATATCGACCGCAGCGACTGGGCGGTCATCGCCCGCGCCATCAAGCGGGAGTGGGACATCTGGTCCAACCGCGTCGGGTCGCTGGGGCAGGTCGCCCGCGAGAAGCTCGACAGCGAGGGTTTCACAACGCCGCGATAGCATCGTCGCCGCAAATGGCTCAATGAGCGGATTGTTCTGTCTGCGCGCCCCTGCGACCTGTATGATGCCGCCCCGCGACCGCCCCCGCAGGCGCCAATCCCGAATGACGGACCACGAAAGGCAACCAGCACGATGTCTGAACCGGCGTTGAAGCGATCCGACGTGGTGTTCATGTACAAGGCCGACGACGAAGCGTACCGCGCCTACGGAGCGACGTTCGTGGGATGGGGCGGCGCGATGGACGCCGACGAGGTGCGGCGCCACCACGACGTCGGCGTGCGCTGTGCCGGGAACATGTGGACCCTGACGGCCGGGGCGAAGCTGCTGCACGACGACCCGGAGCAGATGGCCGCGACCGCACGCGACATCCAGGGCGAGCCCGTCGAGGTCCCCTGGCTGCAGGATCACACGTACAGGGGCACGCGTACGTACTTCGGGTGCACGAATCACCCGACCTTTCGGGCGCTGAACCGCCAGCAGGTTCGCAAGGTCCTCGCCGGCGGTCCGGACGGGTTGCACGTCGACGACCACCTCGGCGCGGCCAACGCGGCCGTGAACTTCGGCGGCGGCTTCTGCGATCACTGCATGGCGGGCTTCCGCGAGTATCTCGCGCGCCACAGCGACGCCGAGGAACTGGCCACGGCCGGCGTGCGTACGGTGGAGGGGTTCGATTATCGCGACGTGGTCCGCGCCCTTGCCCCGACACGCGAGCAGTATCTCAAGACGCGCCGCAGCATTCCGCTGATGAACCGCTTTGAGCAGTTCCACGTCGAGGCCGCCGCCGAGAACTTCCGCCAGCTCGGCGAGCTGGCGAGCGAGGTGACCGGGCACGACATGCTGCTGAGCGGGAACGCCTGCCTTCCGCACTGGCCTCACACCTACGCGGTGCGGCACATGACGCACGTGATCTGCGAGGTCGCCCAGCGCGCGGGGGAAGGCACGGCCCGCCCGGAGGAGGCGCTGCTGGCCTACCGCGCCGCCGAGGCGATGGGCAAGCCCCTTGCCGCCACGGCGCACGGGGGGGACTGGGCGTACGTCAAGGCACACGAGGTGCATGAGCTGGTGCGGTATTGGATCGCCCTGGCCTACGCCCACGGGCAGCGGTTCATGGTGCCGCATCCCACGCGCCAGTGGGCCCTGTCCTGGGAGCACGGAACACACTGGTACGCCGCGCCGATCGACGAGTTCGCCCCGGTCTACCGCTTCGTCCGCGCCAACGCCGAACGGTTCGACGGGTACGCCGCGGCCGAGACGCAGCCGCAGGCGCAGGAAGGCGTCATCGCCTCGCTGCGGATCCGCGCGGGAGGCCCGGCCGTGATGCACCTGGTCAACCGCGACTACGACCGGCGGCGCGACGCGATGCGCCCGTCGGCGGACGTGACGGTGCGCGTCCCGACGGCGGAACTGCCCTCGGACGTGCCGGCGGAGGCGACGGTGCTCAGTTGGGACGCCGATCCGCAGCGGGCGTCCGTGCGGCGCGCCGGCGAGACGGTCGAGGTGACGGTTCCGGAGCTGCGCCTGTGGTCGGTGGTGGTGCTGGGCTAGAGCGCCGGCGAGTTATTCGCCCTCGCGCGTGGCGGGCAACTGCTGGCGGATGGCGCTTGCGGCGGCCTTGGGGTCTTCGGCCTGGCAGACGCCCGAGGAGACGGCCACACGCGCGGCCCCGGCGTCGACGAGGTCGCCGACGTTGGCGGCGGTGATCCCCCCGATGGGCACGAGGGGGGTTCCCTTGACGGCTTGGGCGACATCGCGGTAGAGCTTCACCCCTTGCGGCTCGCCGACGTCCTTGGTTGCGGTCTCGAAGATCGGACCGACGCCGATGTAGTCTGCACCTTCGGTGACGGCGGCTTTGGCTTGGGCGAGCGAGTGCGTGCTGCGCCCGACGATTCCCCCGGGGCGGATCAGCCGCCGCGCCTCGGCGATGGGCAGGTCGTGCTGGCCCAGGTGCACCCCGTCGGCGCCGACGATGGCTGCGATGTCCGGGCGGTCGTTGATGATCAGCAGCTTGCCCGTCTCGTCGGTCAGCTCCCGCAGCTCGGCCGCAATCGCCAGCACCATCGCGTCCGTCAGGTCCTTCTCGCGGAGTTGCAGGGCGTCGGCGCCCCCGACCAGGGCGGCCCGCGCGAAGTCGCGGACGCTGCCTCGGCAGGCGGCGCCGCTGATCAGGACGTACAGGCGCACGTCCTCGAAGCGCTGTCCGACGCGCAGCCGCCCGGTCAGGCGCTGCTCCAGCGTGTATCCGTCGTAGCGCATCCGTTCCAGCATGAGCACCTTGTCCGGCGCGACGAACTTGCTGTATTCCTCGATGGTCCGCAGTGCCTCGCTGAGGCGCTTGCACGCCGCCTGCGCCACGTCGGCGAGGTCCTGCCGCGTCGTTTCCGACGGGCTGGTGATCTCCGTGCCGATGTCCCCGGGCGTGTCGCGGCTGACGATCATCTCGTCGCCGGGCATCTGGGTCAGGACCTCTTTCAGGTCGCTGCGCATGTGCTTGGCCATCGCGGTGATCGCCGGGTCGTTCAGCGCGAAGCGCCCGCAGTCCTCCACCACGCGAAGCGCCTCGCGCGCCCGGTTGAAGTTCGCGTCCAGGATTCGGTGCACCTCGCGCATAAGGCGCTCCTTGCGGCGGGCTATTGCACCGCGGCCGCGGCGTCGCCGTCGGCGGGGATGGGAAACTGCTCGCACAGCTCGGCGACGCGCTTCCGCGTTGCGGCGATTGCTTCGGTGTCGCCCTCGGCGCTGAGCACGGAGTCGATCAGCCCGGCCACCTCCTGCATCTGCTCGGTGCCCATGCCCCGCGACGTCAGCGCGGGCGTGCCCAGGCGGATACCGGAGGTCTTCATCGGGGGGCGCGGATCGGCCGGGATCATGTTCTTGTTGGCGATGATGCCCGCCGCGGCGAGCCACTCGGCGGCGTCGTGACCGGTGACCTCCGGAAGCCGACTGCGCAGGTCCAGAAGCATCAGGTGGTTGTCCGTTCCGCCGCTGACGAGGCGCCAGTTGCGCTGCTGGAGTCCTTCGGCCAGGGCGCGGGCGTTGGCGACGATGGCGCGGGCGTAATCGGCGAACTCCGCGCGCATCGCCTCGCGGAAGGCGACCGCCTTGGCGGCGATGACGTGCTCCAGCGGACCGCCCTGAAGACCCGGGAACACCGCCGTATCGATCTTCTTCGCCCAGTCCTTCTTGCACAGGATGATCCCGCCCCGCGGGCCACGGAGCGTCTTGTGGTTCGTGGTGGTCACGAAGTCGGCCGTCGGAAGCGGAGAAGGATGGACCCCCGCGGCGACCAGCCCGGCGATGTGGGCGATGTCGGCCAGCAGCAGCGCCCCGGCTTCATGGGCGATGTCGGCGAACGCCTCGAAGTCGATCACCCGCGGATAGGCCGAGGCGCCGCAGACGAGCATGTCGGGCCTGGCGTCGAGGACGGCTTGGCGGACCTGGTCCATGTCCAGCGTCTCGGTGTCCTCCCGCACGCCGTAGCTGA
>JBMCUM010000114.1:0-6911 GCA_048622595.1 Planctomycetota bacterium
GGCGCGGAACTGCCGGGCCATCTGCTGCGCCTGCCGGGCGGGGGCTACCTTCTTGACCTCGGTGCCACCTCCGGTTGCCAGGGAGGTGAATTCCTCGACGAGGTCCAGGGCGCCGGAGAACCCGCTCTTGCCCCACCCGACGGTGTAGGTGCCCTCGGGCGGCGCGTAGAACCGGTACATCACGTGCATCACCGGAACGTTACAGACGGGCAGCTCCACGTGCAGCTTGCCGCTGGACGGGGCGGGCTCGGCGGGCGTCTCCACGTACACCAGCTCGACCGGAAACGAGGTCAGCTCGCTCGACCCGCCGGCGCTGCGGATCAGCGGGATCAGCACGCTGCCTTCCTCGTCCGTCGCCGGCGAGACCGGCTTTCCGCCCACCGACGCCGACCAGATCTCCGCCCGCTGCGGCATCCGCATCCGCAGGAACTGGTTGCGGTTGTTCCGCACCGTGTATACCGCCTTGGTCATCCGCCGACCGTCCGGAAGCTGCATCCCGGTGACCGTCGCGCTGTCGGCGATGGTGATCAGCACCCCGACGGCCGCGTGCCGCCGGATCGTCAGCGGGATGTTCACCTCCTCGCCCACGTACCGGAAGCCCAGCAGGACGGGCTGGTTGGTCATGCCCGCGATCTCGCCCGGAAGGCGGCGGACGTCGACCGCGGTCGCGCCCTTCAGCGCCTCGCGCCGCGCCGACAGCTCGACGTTCGCCAGCGCCACCACCCCCACGTACCCGCGGTCGCGCTGCACGCCGAGCGGCCGAAGGACGGGCACGGTGTCCCCCGCGGCGTCCGCGCCGCCCGCAGCCGGGCGGCGCCGCGCGACCTTCTCGTACGACACGTGCAGGGCGTAGGACCCGATCGCCTCGCCTCGCAGCGTCACCGTCAGCTTCCCGTCCGTGACCCGCCAGTGTTCCACGTTGCTTCCGCTGACCGTCAGCACGCTGACGCCTTCGGGCACCGACAGCGACAGCTCCCGCACCGGCGAGTGCAGGATGTTGTAGTTCACCTGCGCCCGACCGACGAGCATGTCGTCGGCGACGGCCGCCAGCGTCCGCGTCTCGGCGTAGAGCTTGGGCGGCAGCGGCTGGGTCTCGGGAAGCGCCCGCTGCCAGGAGACCTGCACAGCCGGACCGCTGGCCAGCGCCGCGGCGACCGTTGTTCCGTCGTCGGCTTCGCCCCGAAGGGTCGTCTTCGACTGGGCGCCGGCGACAGTCACGTCGACATCGTCACTGCCGAAACGCAGCCGCAGGACGCTCGGCCCGCCGTGCGGGCGGTCGAACCGCACGGAGTGGACCCCGCCGGACTCCCTTGTCTCGACGGAGAAGGCGATCTCGCCCGCGACTTTCCCGGACTTCCGCGTGAGCAGCTCGTATCCGCCCGGCGTGGCATTGAGGTACACGCCGTCTTCGGGCTCGAAGCTCGCCTCGCGCACCGCGACGTTGGACGGGAGAATCGGAATCCGCTTCCAGCCCTCTTCCTGGAGGATGTCGACCTTCAGCGACAGCGTCAGCGTCGCGCCATCGTCCGACAACTCGCCGGAGTAGTCCGTGGAGGTGACGATGTGCGGCTGCGGGGGCTCCGGCGGCGCCTCGGGCTTATCCCGCTGGACGGACCACTCCAGCAGCGCCTTGAACTCCTGCCAGGGCAGATCGACCGTCGCGCTTTCACCGACGCGCTCGATTTCCACGTCGAGCATGTCCTCGATCTGGTCCCAGGGGATCGTCAGCACCCGGGGCGGGGCGGCCTTGGGGTCGTAGCCCGTGATCTTGACGAACGTCTCCCACGTCATCGTCACGCGGTCGGCGGCGCCGGCGGCATCCGGGGCGCCGGCGGCATCCTGGGCCACGGCGGCGGTCAGTCCGGCCCCGAGGACCATCGAGGCACACACGCCCAGCGTCATCCATCGCATCTTCATTTCGCGTCTCCTTGCCACGAGTAGTCGAGTACGATCTCCAGCCGGTCCGACGGCTGGACCAGCGTCTTCTCGGTCTTGATCAGTCGCCCCACGGCGGGCACGTGAATCTCGGCGGGGACCTCTGCCAGCGGCTCGGCCTCGGGCGGCTCCGTCCAGTGCTGCATCGGACCGGCCTTGACGGCCGTGAGGGCACCGTCGTTGGCGATCAGCAGAATCCGCTCGTGAGGGACGGCCACCGGGCTGCCGCGAACGAAGAGCGTGTTGGCCTCGTCGGCGGCGTAGGCGACGTTGACCCGCCAGTCGTTGGCCAGCAGCGCGTCGGTCCCGACGATGGTCTCCTGGGCGGTCGGGTTGTCCGGCACGTCCGCCGCGCCGCGCCGCCGGGCGAGCTGGCGCAGCGTCCGCAACTGCGCCTCGTCGACGACGGCGTACGCCACACCGCCGACGGTGCGAAACTCGGTGCCGAGCTGCGCGGCCGCGCTGAGGCCGATGGCGATGTTGCGGCTCTGCAGGTAGACCTTCTGCCCCCGGTTGAACCGCAGGGTTCGCGCCAGCTCGTCGCGCTGTCGGCGTGACAGCCGCCCGCCCGTGCCGCCTTGCCACCGGTAGTTCCGTTGCAGGAAGAAGTTCACCTGCACGTCGGACAGGAATTCTTTGTCGAGTCGCGCCCCGTCCTCATCGGCATCCGCGTAAGCCCAGCCGCCTTCGGCGGCGGCTTCCCCGCCGCGCGGCGCGAGCTTCCCGCCCGCCCGCTGACGGGCGATGCGCTCGCCCAGCTCGACCTGGCGCCCACGCGCGTCGCGCAGGTTCCGAAGGAGGCGTTCGACGCGACGGTGCTGCAAAGCCGTGCCCTGCACGACCAGGCGTCCGTTCATCGTGCGCACCGCCTCATCCCCGGTGGCGTGGAACGCGTCGCCACGCGTCGCTTCGCGGACGGTCTCGGCGAGCTCCTTGACTCCGGCCTGCAGCACGTCGTCCGCCGCGGCTACCGGGGCGTCGTTGCCCGACACCTCCCAGTCGGACTCGAAGCCGTGCCTCGTCGACGGCACGCTCAGCCCCCGAACGTCGTACACCCTCGTGCTCGTGCGACGCTGCAGATCGTCGCGCGTGGAGATCGTCACCACGCCGTCGGAGATGACGTATTGCAGGGCCCGGTCGCCGCCGGCGTCGGCAAGGACGGCCTCCAGGGCTTTGCGCACGGGCTCGCCGGACAGGTGGACCGCGACCGGCGTGTCCTTGCCGACGCCCTGGAGGTCCAGCGCCTTCCAGTTGACCCACATGTTCACGCCGGAGACGTTCCGCAGGAAGTTCACCGCGTCCGCGAAGCTCGTCTCGTCGGCATCCAGCGTGATGGTGCGATCGAGCTTGCGGCGGGCGATACGGTTGGCCGCCGGTTCGGCGGTCGGTGCGTGGCCTGGACGACCCGGCCGGGCGTCAGGCCGCTGGCGGTAGCGCGCGGGGATATCCCGAAGCTCGTGGAAGGGAACCGCTGTCCGCTGACCCTCCGCGCCGCGGCCGCCTTCCTCACCGGCGCGAACCTCGTTGCTGCCGGCTTGCGGTGCGCCGTCGAAGCTCGCCCCTGCAGAGCCGCCCCCCCAGACCGCCGCCCCAACGTCGGACTCGTCGCCGGGCTCTTCGGTCTCGGCTTGATTCGCGCTTGCGACGGCGAGTGCTTCCATCCGCTTGTTCAACTCGGTGACGTCATCCTTCGCGTCGAGCTGTTCGGCCAGCTCGCGGGCCTCGCGCGCCTTGCGCATCGCTTCGGCGTGTCGGCCCGCGCGCTCGAGCCCCGACAGCTCCTGCCTGGCCTGCTCGAACTGCCGTGCCTGCGAGCGACGGATGTCCTCGGTCTGCGCTTCGAGCCGTTCCATGAGCGCGGCCTGCTCGCGCTTCGCCGCGCCCCGTTCGAGCAGCTTGCGCCCCAGCGACCTGGCGACCTTGGCCTGAGACAGCGCCTCGCCCGTGTCGCCCGAGCGCCGCGCCTCCTCGAGCCGCTCCAGTGCTTGATGCTGCCGTTCGGCGAGGGGCTGGCGGGCGGTCTGGGCGGTCTCCTTGCGGACGCGGGCGGCGGCGAGCTTCTGCTCGCGCGACTCGGCCTTGAACTTGCCCCGCGCGACGTCGATGTTGCTCATCAGCCGTTGGGCGTTGGCCGCGAAGGGCGTCTCGGGCGCGAGCTTCGCGACATTCCGCAACGCGCCCAGCGCCTCGTCGTATTCGCCGCGCTGGTAGGCGAGCTGCCCCGCGCGGTAATAGTTCCGCGCCAGGATCGCCTTCGTCTGCAGCTTCGAGTCCGGTCGGGTCGTCGTCGCCGTCGGTTCCGGCTGGGTGGTCGCGTCGGTCAGGCCCGACAAGGCGCCCCGCCGCGCGCCGACGCGGTCGGCTTCGTCATAGCCGGCCGCGAGTTGCCCCACGCCGTACGTCAGTCGTGCGGCGGCCGTCTCGCTGGCGTACCGCTCGACGCGGCGCATGGCTCCGGAGGTCCCCTCGATGCGCATCGCTCGCGGGACGTACGCCTCGCACCAGGCGTAGGCGACGGGCAGGTCGATCCGCGGCAAGGGCAGGGTGGTCCGTTCGGCCCCGCGTGCGTGCGCGGCGCGCGTGACGTACACAATCTCGACGGGGAAGCTGACCAGCCCCTCGACCGACGCGGTCGAGCGGACCAGCGGAAGGAGGTACGCGTCGGCGTCGGTCATGTCGTCGTGGATGGGCGCGACGGGGCGCTGCTCGTCGTTGACCTTCGCCAGCAGCAGGCGGGCGCCTCGCGGAAGGCGGACGGTGAGGAACTGGCGCGTGCGGTTGCGGATCTCGTACTCCGCGCGCGTCAGGACGCTGCCGTCGGCGCGGTAGCTCAGGCGGAAATGCCCCAGGTCCGCCACGGACTCCCGCATCGGCGCCGCGCCGAGGTCGAGCACGTCGGCCGACAACGAAAACCGCGGCGACGTGATCGCGTAGGCCAGCGCCGGCGTCCCGGCCAGCAGGGCCCGGGCGGTCTCGGGGATCTCGGCGATCGCCAGAGGGCGCAGGCCAGACGCGCCGCCTTCGACGATCTCGCGTTCGGCCGTGGTGGTCACCACGAGCGTCCCGTCCGTCCATCGCCCACTGGCGACCTGCGGGGCGACGAACGAGGCGGTCGCGTCCTCCATCGGGGGCAACCGGTAGCTCAGGCGGAGGCGCGTGCGCCCGGCGATGCGTCCGCGAAGGTGGCAGGTGACCCGCCCGCCGGCGACACGCACGTCGCGGACGTCCGGACCGGAGACGCTGACGCGCTCGGCGGACGCCGGGACGGACAGCTCGATCCGTTCGGCCGGACCGCCGTGGATCGCCACGTCGAGCTGCGCCGCGACGAGCTGGCGCCCCACGCCCACGTGCCAGGCCGCCGCGCCGGAAAGGTGAAACTGCGGCGGGCGCCGGTGCCTGCGGGCGGGCGGTCCGTAGACGATCTCCAACCGGTCGCGGGGGCGCAGGGCGAGCAGGGTGCGCGTGGGCCCGTCGTCCGGTGCGCGGATCGTCCGCCCGCCTGCCGTGGCGCGCAGTCGCCGAGGCGAACGCAACGCCACAAGCGTGCGAACCGTTCGCAGGATCGCCAGCTCCACGCCCCCGCTTTCGAGGCCGCATTCCGGCAGCGCCGCTCGCGCGGTGACCTCGTAGACGCCGGGGGCCGGTGCGGTGAGGCGATACCATCCGTCCTGGCATGCAATCTCGGCGGGCTCGCCGTTGACGCGGACGTCGGACCAGCGCATACCCCGGTTCAGCACCGCGAGGTTCCGCGCCTTGTCCGCGTCGAGCACCCGCAGGCGGACTCGCGCGAACAGATCGACGGCCTCGCCGTCGGCGCCGGCGTCCGGGGTGCGGATGGTGTAGCGCCCCAGCGCCGCGATGACGCCGACCGGCGCCGCAGGCGCCTCGGCGGGGGCGCGCGTCTGGCGTATGAATTGCGAATAGACCGCGCGGGGGACCTCGAAGTGGGCGTCGCTCAGCAGCCTGGATCGCCGGAGCATCGCCGCGATGATCTCTCGGCGCGTCGGCTCGGCCTGCCGTGCCGGCTCGTGCGGACCGGCGCCGGGCGCGGCGGCGCACGCCAGGCCCGCCAGATGGCACAGCATCAAGACGAAGGTAACCCGCTGCATCCGCATACCCCGTGTCCGTGCGCCAGCCGCTGATCGCCCCCCCGTCGCCGGCTCCCTCGGTCGGTGGGGGGCGCGACGCGCCCTTGGTATCACACCTTCGACGCCGCTGCGCAGAAGAAGTTCCCGCTTTTCCGGCGGGGCCGGAGGCCGCTCACGCCGTCAGCAGCAGCGCCGTTTGCCCGACGGTGCGTGGTGTCGGAATTCGCCCCATGCGTGGTTCCCAGGTGGGGGGTCCACGGTATCGACCGGGCTCCTCTGGATCAAGTCTGTGCCCCCGCAGCGCCGGCCGGTGGACGCTTGCCGGGCGGTGGGGTATCCTTCTGGCAGGTATCGAGGAGCGCGTCATGCACCATCCATCTTCACCCCGGACCGTCGTCAGCGTCGCCGGGCAGGCGTTCTGCATCAATGGTCGTCCGACGTACGAGGCCCGCCGGTGGCGCGGGAGCCCGATCGAGGGTTTGCTGCTGAACTCCCGGATGGTGCAGGGGATCTTCGACGACCTGAACCCGCAGACGCGCCGGCGGTGGGACTACCCGGATGGGCCCTGGGATGCCGAGCGGAACGTACGCGAGTTCGTCGCGGCGATGCCGCGCTGGCGGGCCCGCGGGCTGGGCGGCTTTACCATCAACCTACAGGGCGGCTGCCCGTACGGGTATTGCGACGAGCAGCCGTGGTGGAACTCGGCCTTCGAGCGCGACGGGGCGCTGCGGGCGGACTACATGGGGCGTCTGGAGCGGGTTCTCGACCGCGCCGACGCGCTGGGCATGGTGGTGATCCTCGGGCTGTTCTACTTCGGGCAGGACGAGCGGCTGGACGACGAGGCGGCCGTCGTGCGCGCCGTGGACGGCGCCGTGGACTGGCTGGTGG
>JBMCUM010000115.1:0-6901 GCA_048622595.1 Planctomycetota bacterium
CCGGGCGAAGCCGCAACCAGAAGAGGGCGACAGGGTTTCTGCAAACTGCTCTAAGCGGTCCGCCCCACGCGGCGCGTTCATTTCACGCAAAATTGCCGTCTGCCCGTTGCCTGCGCCGCGACAGGGGGTATGGTGAGCACACGATATCGCGAGGTGCTCCCCGTGCTGGGCAGGCGCAAATCCTACGACGAACTGCCGGCGTTGAGCGTCCGGCGCGGCGAGCTGCGCGTGTCGCTGCGCCGCGTGACGGTGGCCTGGCTGCTGTGCATCGTCTTCGTCGTCTTCTGCATGCAGGCCAGTCACAAGATCGTCTTCTTCCGGATGGTCGGCTTCACGGACTTTCACTTCGGACTGATGGGGGCGCTTGTGTTCCTGCCGCGGATCTGGCAGTTCGTGGCGACGGTGCTGGTGGAACGCAGCGGTCTGCGGAAGTATCTGTTCATCCACTCGCTGCTGGTCTCGCGACTGGCGTGGGTCGCCATCGCGGCCGTCCCGCTGCTCCTGCCGGTGCCCTCGGCGGGGGCGGTCGCGGTGCTGCTGGTGGTCTTCGCGCTGAGCCAGTGCTTCCAGGCGATGGGCGAACCGGCGTGGCTGACGTGGATGGGGGACCTGATTCCGCGGCGCATCCGCGGGCGGTTTCTCGCCACGCGCGCACGCCTGGGCATGATCGTTCGCCTGGCCGCGTTCACCGGCGTGGGCCTGCTGGTCGACGCGGTCACGGTCTCCGGGCGCCCGGAGACGGCGGCGGCCCAGCCGACGCTGCTGTGGGTCATCAGCGCGATCCTCGCCGTCGGCGCGCTGTTCGGCGCGGGCGACATCTGGATGTTCCGGCGGATTCGCGAGATCCGCAAGCCCACCCCGGACCGTCTCCCGCCGCGGGTGCTGCAGTTCGACCTGCCCCCGCGGCGACGCGGCGCGGGCGGGGCGCTGGTTCACGCGGCCCGCTGGCTGGGGCGGGCGGGCGACGAGCTGCTGATCGATCCGCTGCGGGACACGGGCTTTCGCCGGTTCGCCCTGTACGCGGCGGTGGGCGTGGCGCTTCCCATGTCGGTCGGAAGCTTCTTCATGATCAACGGGCTGGAGAACCTCGGATACGGCACGTTCGGCGCCAACGTCCTGTTCATCGGCGTCGGCGGGGTCTCGGGGATCGCCACCTCCGGCCTGTGGGGCCGCGCCATCGACCGCTGGGGACGCCGCCCGGCGCTGCTCCTCGGAAGCGGCGGGACGATGTTCTCGGCGCTTCCGTGGTTCTTCGTGACGCGCCATACGCCCGCCCCGACGCCGCTGGTCGACAGGCTCAACGCCGCCGGTTCGTGGGTCGGCGGGCTTTTCGGCGCCGCGGACTGGCAGGTGATCACGCCCGCCACGCCCCTCGGCGCCTACCTCGGCGGGGCGCTGGCGTGCACCATCGGGGGGACCTGCTGGGCCGGCGTCCACATGGCGCGGACCAGCGTGGTCCTCGGCTTCGCCGACGGGCCAGGGCGCAGTCGCTACGTCGCGGCCATGAGCGTCCTGTTCGGCATCGGCGGGACCGTCGGCGGGCTGGCCGCCGGCGGGATCGCCTCGGCGCTGAAGGGCTGGTCCGTGACGGTCGGGCCCTTCTTCTGGCGGAACTGGCACGCCGTATTTCTGCTGTCGATCGCGGCGCGGGCCGCGGCGCTGACCATCGTGGCGCGAATGCCGGACCCCGGCGCGCGCCCGTTCCGTCAGATGGCCCGCAGCATCCGCGCCCAAGTCCGCAGCGGAATCGCCAACGGGCTGTTCTACCCCTGGCGGCTGGTGCTGGCCAGACCCCGCAAGCCCCCGGACGATCCGGACCGGGACGACAGGTGACGGGGCGGATTTGGGGTTGCGCGTCGCGCCGCGGCGCGTAGAATGCGGCCGTGTCACACGAGATCGAGGCCAAGTTCAAGGTCGACGCGTTCGAGCGGGTGCGCCGCGTGCTGCGGCGGGAAGGCGCCGAGTACGTCGCCACGGTGTTGCAGACGGACACATACTACGACACGGGCGAGGGGATGCTCCGCGGGCGCGACTGCGGGCTGCGCATCCGCGAGCTGCGGTGCCTGCGCCGCGGCGAGTCGCCTGTGGACACGCGGCCGCTGCTGACGGCCAAGGGGCCGGTCAAGCCCGGCGCCGCGCCGAATCGCAGCGCCAAGGTCCGCCGCGAGGTCCAGACGCACCTGGACAACCCCGATGCCGTTCGCGAGCTGTTCGAGGCGATGGGGCTGCAGCGGTCCCTGACGGTCCAGAAGCGGCGGGCGACGTACCGCCTGGGGCGCTGCCTGATCGAGCTGGACGAGCTGCCCGTTGTCGGGCGGTACGTGGAGGTCGAGGCGCCCGGCGAGGAGGCGCTGGACGCCATGCGGCGCCGCCTGCGCCTGCCCGGCGAGCCCATCACCGATCACTACGTGAACCTGCTGACCGCCGCGGCGGGTCGGGCGAACCGGCGCACGTTCACGCTGGGGGCGTAGGGCGTTGCGTTCGTCGCGTGGGGGGTCTATAAAAATCGATCTGAATTCAGAACCCGCCGGCGGCGGGCGGCGTAGCAGCATGAAACAGGCCTGTTTCTCCGCGCCGCGGCCGCGCCGGGCGCCGACGCGAGCATCTCGGAGCTGCACATGGCTCACGACATTCTGAAGGACTCGGTCGCCAGGCAGACCGGGCGGGCGGGCGTTCTGATCGTCGGCATCCTGTTCGGCGGGGTGCTGGTGGTCGCGTCGTACATTGCGCGGCTGATCTTCGCCGATCAGACGATCACCGTCGACGGGCGGAGCTTGAACTTCTACAGTGACGTGCTGGCGCTGGCCGGGGCGGTGCTCCTGGCCACGCCCATCATCATCCACGCCGTCCGGGGTCTGGCCCACGGGCACATGCACATGGACGAGCTGGTCGCCCTGGCGGTGGTCGCGGCGATCGCGGCGATGGACTACCAGACGGCGGGCGTGGTAGCGTTCTTTCTGCTTCTGGCGAACCTCATCGAGCAGCGCACGGCGCTGGGGGCGCGGGCGAGCATCGAGTCGCTGGTGCGCCTGTCGCCCAAGAAGGCCCATCGCGTCGGACCCGAGGGGGGCGAGACGCTCGTGGACCCGCGCGAGCTGCGCCCGGGCGAGACCGTGCGCGTGCGCCCCGGCGACAACGTGCCCGCCGACGGAGAGGTCCTTAGCGGGCAGACCACGATCAACCAGGCCAACGTCACCGGCGAGTCGCTGCCCGTGGACAAGACCCCGGGCGACGAGGTCTTCGCCGGGACCAGCAACGTCGCCGGCGCCGTGGACGTGCGCGTGACCCGCGCCGGGGAGGACACCACCCTCGGGAAGGTCCGCAAGCTCATCCTCCAGGCCGAACGCACGCGCATCCCCATCATGCGCCTCATCGACCGCTACGCCGGGTTCTACACGCCCACCATCCTCATCCTCGCCGGCGCGGTGCTGTTCCTGACGCACGACATGGAGCGGACGGTTACCATGCTCGTGGTCGCCTGCCCGTGCGCGCTGATCCTGGCGGTGCCGACGGCGATGGTCGCGGCGCTGTCGTCCGCGGCGCGGCTGGGCATCCTGGTCAAGGACGTCTCGAACCTCGAGCAGGCGCGAAACATCTCGGCGGTGGTGTTCGACAAGACCGGGACGCTGACCACGGGGGAGCTGTCGGTCACGCGGATGATGCCCGCCCCCGGTGTCGAGGGCGCCGAGCTGCTGCGTGTGGGCGCCTCGGCCGAGCACCGCTCCAAGCACCCCGTCGCCCAGGCCGTCATCGCCGTGGCCGAAAAGGCCAACGTTGTGCTGGACGACCCGGACGAGTTCGAGGAGCTCTCGGGGCGCGGGGTCCGCGCCCGACTGGCGGGCAGCGAGGTGCTGGTCGGGCGGCGGAGCTGGCTGGAGCAGCAGGGCGTGGACTTCGCGCCGCTTTCCGACGAGAAGTACGCCGCCCCGGAGGGGCTCAGCACGCTGTATGTGGCGCGGGACGGGGCGCTTCTGGGCTGGATCGGCCTGGAGGACCGCACCCGCGCCGAGGCGCGCCAGGCGATGGACGAGCTGCAGCAGTTGGGTATCCGCGAGCGGGTCATGGTCACCGGCGACCGCTGGTCCGTCGCCCGACGCGTGGCGCGCGACATGGGATGCACCGAGGTCCAGGCCGAAGTCCTCCCCGCCGACAAGCTCGAGCTCGTCGCCTCGCTGCGGGAGCAGGGCCACCGGGTGGCCGTCGTCGGCGACGGGGTCAACGACGCCCCGGCCCTGGCGGCGGGGGACCTGTCGATCGCCATGGGCGCGGCCGGAAGCGACGTGGCGATCAACTCGGCCAGCATCGCGCTGCTGAACAACGACCTGCGCCGCCTTCCGTTCCTGCTGCGACTGAGTCGGCGGACGGTGCAGGTGATCCACCAGAACCTGTTGTTCGGCGTGGCGTTCATCGTCGCCTTCGAGATACTTGCCGCCCTGGGCATGCTCCCGCCGGTGGTCGGGGCGATTCTGCACACGCTGGCGGCGACCTTCGTGATCTTCAACAGCGCCCGGCTGGTGCGCTTCGGCGAGGAGCTCCACGAGGAACCCGCCCCGGAGAAGCGGTTCCACCCGCACGTCGAGCCGGTCCCCGCGACGTGAGGGGCGCCTCGGCGGCGAGCGAGTTGTGCGACTCAGGTACTGAAGAAATGACGACGCGTCTTGGGCAACACGAGCAGGGCGATGACGCCCGCGGCGACCAGCGCTTCGACCAGCGCGGCCACGGCGCCCTGACCGAGGCGCGCGACGCGCGCGGTCTCATCGGGCAGCAGCAGCCCCGCGGCGCCGCTCAGGACACATGCGGCGGCCAGCGCCAGCACGACCCAGTAGCCCCACCGCGCCCCGCGGGAGAAGTAGCCCCACAGCAGCCAGGCGCCGGCGCCGACGAGCATCGCGGACGCCCAGGACGGGCCCAGCAGCGGCTCGAAGTCGGCATCGATGAGCTGCCACACGCCGCCCAGGGCGCCTTCCAGCCCGAGCAGCGCCACCGCGACGGCGAGGATGCGGCCTGCGCCTCCCAGCAGCCCGACCGCGCCGGGCAGCGTCCCCCCTCCGCCGCGCGCCTCCAGCGGGCGGCGCTGAAACAGCGCCATGCCGATCGCCAGGACTGCCGCGACGTACAGCGCGGCGTACGCGGCGGCCAGGGCGACGAACCGCGCGGGGATCGCCCGTCCGGTGCTCAGGGCGTCGAGCGGGTAGAAGTAGGTCAGGTTCGCCAGCGCCCCGCCCAGCAGGCGCGGCAGCACGAGTCGGTGTGCCCACCGCTGGGCGAGAAACGGGTACATCGAGCCGAGCACCAGCGCCGCCAGGCACACCATCAGCGTCATGACCTGCCCCAGGCGGGTGCTGGCGGCGACGGCGACGGCGACCAGGATCGTCACCGCCATCCAGATCAGCACGAGCCCGACGAGGACCTGCGGGTCGATGCCCTCGCCGAAGGCGATGAGGCGCCATCCCTTGCCCACCAGCGCCACGGCGAACATCGCCACCGACAGCAGCGCCGCCGACGCGCCGACCAGCGCCGAGCTGAACGACCACTTGAACAGCAGGTTGCCACCCAGCGCCACCGCCATGGCCAGAAGGAACGAGCTCGTGCCCAGCACGATGACCGGCCAGTCGTACGGATCCGCCGCCGCGGGCATCACGCGGTGACGGACCGTCAGCAGGAACACCAGGGCGCAGAGGCAGTAGGCGACGGACACGGCCGCGGCGACGCCGGCGAACTTGCCCGCCACGAACAGCCCGCGGGCGACGGGCTTGGAGACCACCGTCAGCGCCGTGCGGTCCTCGATCTCTCGCGTCAGCACCCCCGAGGCGCTGAACGCCGAGACCAGCAGCCCCGAAAGCAGCAGCACGCTGAGCCCCAGGTTGATCAGCATCTGCTGGTCGGTCTCGTGATAGCTGGTGCCCATGGTCCATCCGGCCAGGGGCACGTTGAGCACCAGCACGGCGAACGTCACCACGATCAGCACGGCGAAGATCGGCTGGCGGATCGTCTGCACGAACGTGTTGCGTGTGATGGCCCAGAGTTTCGTCATTGTCGATTCGTCCGCGGGGCGGGGCTCGCGCCACCGGTTCGTCCGACGGCGGCGGCATCATACCTGTCTACGCGGCGCGGGGGAAAGAGGTTCCCGCCCGCGCGCGTCCGGCCTGGCGGTCGCGGGCGCGGGCGACGGTCAGTCGAGGCCTAACGCATGGAAGCCCTTCGACGCGGAAAAAACGTGGCGATCGCCGGTGCGGTCTTGCAGGTCGTCCTGACGCTGCTGATGCTGTTTCACTGGCTGTGGAGCGGGTCGCTGACGGCGATGTCGGCGACCTGGCTGCTGGCGGCGGGCGTGCCGGTCTGGCTCGTCACGGCCGTGCTGCTCTACTGCCGACAGCTCGAGCGCCGCGAGCAGATCGAGCTGGCCGAACTCGGCGGCGGGCGCGCCGGCGGGGTCTTCGAGGGCGAGGACGAGCAGGACCAGCCGGCGGCGGCGCGGCGGCGCTGGTTCGACAAGTGGGTCGCCTCGTCGTTCACCGTGGCGTGGGCGGCGTTGCACGGCGCGGTCGCCGTGCTGATGCTCCGCTACCTCGTGGGGCGCCCCACGCCGGTGATCCCCGATCCGCTTCGCGGCGTGATCTTCCTGGCCGTGGCGGGCTTCGCCGCGTTCCTGTTCGGGCGTTACGCGATCGGGATGAGCACGGATCGCCGCTGGCGCCTGCTCCGTGCCCCGTCCAGCTACCTGCTGGTCAACGTGCTCGTGATGGTCGCGACGATGGCGTCGCTGGCGGCGGTGCACTGGACCTACCGCGGACTGGACGTCTACCTCGCCTACATCGCCCCGGCGATCCAGGCGGTTGTCGCGGTGGAGCTGGCGCTGAACTTCGTGCTGGACATCTACCGCCCGCGCGTCCCGGGACAG
>JBMCUM010000116.1:0-6758 GCA_048622595.1 Planctomycetota bacterium
GGGCATCATCTTTCCCATCCTGCTGGCGATGGTCGTGGCGGGTGGCACCATCGGCTACCACCTGCTGGCGGAGCTGTCGCTCGTGGAAAGCTTGTACGTGACGATCATCACGATCTCGACGGTCGGCTCGCGGGAGGCACCCGACCTGACGCCGGCTGTGCAGTGGCTGACGATGGGGGTGATCATCCTCGGCGTGGGCCTGGCGGCGGCGACGTTTTCCGTGGCGGTGGCCGCCCTGACCGAAGGAACCGTCGAGCGGGCGCTCGGGAGGCGACAGGTGCAGCGCGCAATTCAGCAACTCAACGGTCACGTCATCGTGTGCGGATTCGGACGCCTGGGGTCCATGGTGGTCGACAGCCTCAAGGCCCGCGATCGGGCGGTGGTGGCCATCGACATCAACGAGGAGGTCTTCGACCGTCCCGACCGCGCCGACGTGCTTCGCGTCGTCGGCGACGCCCAGGAGGAGGTCGTCCTCGCCGCCGCCGGGATCGAGCGGGCGGCCTACTTGGTCGCCTGCCTGCACGACGACGCCGACAACACCTTCCTGACGCTGACGGCCCGCCAGATGAACCCGTCGCTGAAGATCGTCGCCCGCGCGGAACTGCCCGCCACGCAGCGCAAGCTCCGGCACGCCGGGGCCGACCGCGTAATCTGCCCGCAGATCATCGGCGCCACGCGGATCGCCGACGTCATCGTCCGCCCGGCCGTGGTCGACTTCTTCGACATGGCCAACAAGGGCGTGGACCTCGAAATGGACCAGTGGGTCGTGGCGGCCGACAGCGAGCTGGTGAACAAGTCCCTCCGGGAGCTGGATTTGCCCAGACGGACCGGTGCGATCGTCGTCGCCGTCCAGCACGCCGACGGACGGACCGTCTACAACCCCGGCGCCGAGCTGGTCCTCGCCGCCGGCGACACCCTCATCCTCATCGGCCAGGCCGGATCCCGCCACCAGGTGCAGCATCTTCGCGGCATATCGGTCCCGCCGGACGGCGGCCGGGAGACGCACTGAGCCGACCTTGCGCCACAGGTTGCTTTTCCTGCCCGCGGGGCCTACCTTGATCTCAGTCGCCCCGCCCGACGGCGGGGCGCGGGGGAGGATCGACAATGGCGGCCGGATCGACCATCCTGTGGACGCGGCTCGGCGGCGCGGCGCTGCTCGCGGCAGTGACCGTCGTCGGCGGCTGCGCGGGAGGCGAGCCTATCGTCCTGTCGGAAACGGCGGGGGCGCCGGGGTTTGCGGCCCTGGCCGCCGTGTTGGCGGCGGCGGTGGACGAGCGCGGCGCCGTCGATCCCACGGCCCTGGCGGTGCAATTGCCCCACCTGGAGAGGCAACTGGTCGCTCTGGCCCGGCCTTGGCCGCCCGCGGCCCGTCAGGCAGGCTCGGACGCACGGCTCGCGTGGCTCTACAACGCACGGGCCGCGTGGAGCCTGCGGATCGTCGCGCGGGATCGGACCGTCGACGCCGTGTTCGGCGACATGGTCCACCTACCCGAACGCATCGCCCCGCGGCGTCTGATGGAAACGCCTTTCTCCATGGACGGCCGGCAGTGGACGCTGGCGGCGATCGACCGGGAACTGCTGACCTACGACGATGCTCGCATCGCGCCGTCGGCGCCCGGCGCGACCGACTGGGCCGGAGCGCTGCCGCGGACGCCCTTCGACGCGGCGACGGTCCGCGCCGCCCTGGGGCCGCGATTCGACGCGTACCTCGCCGACCAGCGGCGGGTCGTCGTCGATCACGCCGATCAGCGGCTCCGCGTGCCGCCGGCGCTGCGGGCGGTCGCCGAGCGGATCATCGCGGCATACGAAATGCGGTACGATACGGAAGACGCCATGCTCGTCACGGCCCTGCTGCCGTACGCCCAGGGCGGGGCCAAGCGGCGGCTGATCAGTGCGATGGGCTACGACGCGGCCCGGCGGGCCGATGGGCCCGGGATCGTGACGACCGGGAAGTGACTCTTCAGGAGAGCCTCCGCATGCAGGCGATCGCGGCGCTGGGACAACACACGATCGACATGCTCGACGCGCTGGGGCGGTTCTGGCTGTTCGCCGGGCAGAGCCTCTACAAGGCGCCGTCGGCGGTGACCAGCCGGCGAAGTCTGCGGCTGACGGGGCGGCAGATGTACGAGATCGGCACCCGCAGCCTGCCGGTGATGATGATCACGGGCATGTTCGTGGGCATGGTGCTGGCGGTCCAGGCGGTCGCGCAGTTCAAGAGCGCCGGGCTGGAGGGCCAACTGGGGGCGATCGTCAACATGTCGGTCCTGCGCGAGCTCGGGCCGGTCCTGGCCGGCATCCTGCTGGCCGGGCGGGTCGGCGGGGCCATCACCGCCGAGTTGGGCACGATGCGGGTCACCGAACAGCTCGACGCCCTGCGGGCGATGGGGGCCGACCCGGTGCGCCACCTCGTCGCGCCGCGCCTGACGTCGTGCCTGCTGCTGGGGCCGCTGCTGGTGATCTACGCCGACCTGATGGGCATCTTCGGCTCCTACTACGTCAGCGTGTTCATCTACGATATCAACGGCTCGACCTTCTGGACGCACGCGGCGGCCGTGGTCGAGTTCTTCGACATCTTCATGGGCCTGGCCAAGAGCCTCCTGTTCAGCGGGGCGATCGTCCTGATCTGCTGCTACAAGGCCTTCCACTGCCGCAGCGGCGCCGCCGGCGTGGGACGGGCCTGCACGGAGAGCTTCGTGGTCAGTTGCATGATGATCCTGGTGCTGGACTTCTTCGCCAACGTCGTGCTGGACGTCATCTACCAGTCCCTGTACGGCGTGAAGATCATGGTAGGGTAGCAGCCCGAAGGGCTGCTAGAGCAGGCGAGCAGGAGAACAGGTGAGCAGGAGAAACAGCCGATGCCGAGACAGTGCAAGACGTCCGAGACCACCAAGCCCGCCTGCGGTCTCCTGATCCCCTGTTCCAAGCCGAACTCAGATCAGACTTCCTTGAGGGACTGCTGACCCCATGCGAGCGATCCGCAACTGGCTGAGTCGTCACCGCCACCCGGTGAACTTCTGGCTGCACATGCTGGGCGTCCCGCTGACGCTCCTGGCGATCCCGCTGGCGATCGGGGCGCTGTACCTGCTGGCCGCGTCGCTGTTCGCCGCCGGCTATGCGCTGCAGTTCATGGGCCACGCCGTCGAGGGCAACCGCAGCGGCGAAGCGCTGCTGCTGCGGCGGCTGCTCAAGTTCGACAAGCGGCGCTAGTCGTCCGGCTCCCAATGGACGTCGACGACCCCGCCGCCGATGGGCTCGTCGGGCCTGCCGCGAGCGGCGGCGTAGAGCAGGAGGTTTCGCAGGAGGGCCCATGCGCTGTCGGGGGCGTAGCCGCGAAGCTGGTGCCCCGTGTAGCCGACCAAACCGGCGGTGAGGTCCTCGGCGCTGAAGATGATCGCCGGCCAGTCGTCCACGAGCACCGCCTCCAGGCGCGGCGACGTGTCGGCGTCGCCGCCGCGGCGCGAGGCGCGCCGGTAGCGGACGGCGTCGATGGCATAGCCTTCCAGCCGGTAGATCTCTCCCTCCGCCGACAGGCGCCCGACCTTCGGGGACGCGTCATCCAGGAGCGGGAGCACCTCCCGCCGGGCCGCCTCGGCGAAGGCCTCGCGCCCCCCGGCGGCGTCGACCACCAGCAGCCCTCCGGCGCCGAGGAACGCCCGCAGCGCGCGGCGGTCGGCCTCGGTGAGGGTGAACGCCTCGGTCCCGGTCATCAGCGCCGCGGCGTGCGTGTCGCCCGGCAGGGCGGCGATGGGGATCGGCTCGCTCAACTCGACGCGGGTGGCGCACCGGCGGGCCATCCGCTCGACGAGCCGGTCGTAGGCGGCCGGTTCGGGCACCGGGTTGCCGTCGTGGGCGAGGACCGCCACGCGGACGGTTCGCTCGATGCGCACGGGGCCGTCCTCGGCCGGCGAAGCCGCGCCGGCGCGGCGGCGGAACTCGCCCAGGTCGGTCGCGTGGAAGTACAGGTTCGCCGCCAGTTGGAATGCGTCGGCCCGCCGGTCGGTTTGGCGCATGTGCCACGCCTTGGACAGGTCCGTCGGCGAATGGATCGCCAGCAGGCGCACCCCGTTGGAGATCCCGTGCAGCTTCATCGGCGAGTCGAGCGGCCGGTGGGCGTGGAACACCGGGTGATCCGCGGCGATCCGCTCGATGGGGCGGTCGGGGAACATCCTCTCATAGACCTTCAGCATCCCGACGTTGAACGCGGCGCTGCTGCGGGCGGCCTCCGAGAGGATCAGCCCGCCGCCGAGGACGTACCGGCGCAGGCGGTCGATCTGCTCGGACGTGAAGGGGGGCGTCGACGCGCCGGAGATGTACAGCACGGGCGTCCGCCGCCACTGGTCGACGGGCGCGTCGATGTCCACCACCTGCCAGCGGAGGGGGCGCTCGAATCGCCGTACGAGCCAGGCGATCAGGTTCGCCAGGTCCCGCGGGCGCCCGTTCCACAGCCCGTCGTAGCGCAGCTTGCCCATCAGCAGCGGCCGGCGGCCGGCGGCCAGGAACGCCAGTCCGTAGGCGGTGTCCACCGGATCGCCCCAGCCGCCGTCGGTCCGCTGGCGGCGGATCAATTCGGCGGCCCCCTCGGCGTACCAGTCGTGGTCCCCCAGCAGGGGGTGCCCGCCGATGTCGCCGACGCGCCCGAGGGCCCAGAGGTACTCGGTGTAATACTGCGGCCCGCGGCCGGGGTTCTCCCACGCGCTGAAGTGCTCGGCGAGCCAGTCCAGCCCGCGCGCGATGGGCGCCCAGGCGTCGCCGGCGTCGCGGCGGATCCTGTCGTCGCGGTGCAGCTCGTCGTAGCACTGCAGCAGGCAGGCCACGCCGCACGCGGTCATCGAGCCGTACGGACGCCGCCGCGCCGTCGTGTACGACCAGCCGCCCCGCCCCGTCTGCGTCCGCCGCCAGTGCTGCTCGGCCCGCATCCAGTAGGTTCGCGGCACCTCCGCGCCCCGCCGCGACGCGGCCCACACCGCCCGGTGAGCCGCCTGCGTGGAGGCGTTGTCCCACCGGTCGTCGGCGGGGGCGGGGCCCTGCTCGCCGTACGCGCCGTCATGCCGGGCGGCGTCGATCAGCCACGCGGCGTCGGCGGCGATGGTCCGCTCGATGGGCGACTCGGACGATTGGGCGGGAAGCCGGGTCAGCGCCAGCACACGGAAACTACGGGCGAAGGCGCTGTCGGTCTCGACGTCGCACAGCCGGCGGATCGTCTCGGCCATCGCCGGGGCCTGGGCGTCCTGGCCGGCCGTCAGCAGGGCGTAGACGATCAGGGCCGTTCGCCCCGCCGCATCCCGCCCCGGCACGCCGGACCGGTCGCCCGGCCACCGGTCGCCGGCGTGGCGGTCCCACAGGTACGCCACGGCCCGACCGATCGCGGCATCCACGGCCCGCGCCGGCGGCGGTTTCGCCGCGGCGGCCGACGTCACGACCGTCAGAACCGCCAGGACCCACCGCACGCTCACGGCCGCCAGAGCATCAGGACGCGCGGGGTCTGAAGCTCATCCAGCAGATCCGCGTCGATTGTCACGCCGGCGCCCTCGGAGGCCTTGGCGCCGAGCACCATCTGCATGAGTGAGTATCGCGGCTGATAGCGCACCACGTGGGGGCGCATCAAGCCCGCACGGCTGCCGGCGCCGTCGATGGCGTCGGCGAGGTAGCCGATGGCGTCGACGAGCTTCTTGGCCTTTGCCTCGGTGCCGACCCAGACCTTCCCGTTGGACAGGGCGGCGACCTCTTCGGCCGTCAGCATGCTCCGCCCCTCGGTCACGGCCTGCACGAACAGCCCCTGGATGGTGTTGAGCATCTCCTGGAACTCGGCCTTGACCTGGTCGGTGGGGTGTTCGAAGGGGTTCAGCCCCGCCTTGTACTCCTTCGCCTGCTCCGAACGCATCACGACCATTTCCATGCCGATCTTCTCCATGGTGCCCACGAGAATGGGCATCTGGCTGATCACGCCGATCGAGCCGGTGATGGTGGTGGGCTCGGCGTAGATGTCGTGGGCCGGCGCCGACAGGTAGTACCCGCCGCTGGCGGCGACCCCGCCCATAGAGACGACGACGGTCTTGCCGGCGGCCTTGAGCCGATTCATCGCCGCGTTCATCTCGTCGCTGGGCGCCACGGCCCCGCCGGGGCTGTTGACGCGAATGACCACCGCCTTGACGTCGTCCTCGGCGATCACCTCGCGAGCAAACAGGTCGAATCTCCGGGCCTGGTCGGGCGTGATCATGCCCTGGACGTCGTAGAGGGCGATCGTCTCGCCAGGATTGCCTTCGGTGACCACCTGCGTGCGGATCGAGGTGCCCACCGACGCCGAGACCATCGTCAGCAGGTATACGTTCAGCACGATCGAGATGATCAGCACGCTGCTGACCAGCCCCACGAACAAGCGTCCGATCAGGGACCCGCCCCGGGGTTGGCGCATCTCGATCCGGATCGGCTGCGTCCCCTGGGGCGTCTGGGGCACTGGGGGAGGCGTGGCGGGCGTGGCGTCGGGGATGTCGTCGTTCATGGGGTCTTCCTCGTCTGGGGGCACGCGGGCCCGGCGTTGTGGTGTCTTACGGTACTGTATGTATGTCGGTTCGGGGAGGCTGGACACTGGAGCCCGGAGGCTGGAGGCGCCGCTGCCGTACCTCTGGCCTCTCGTCTCTAGCCTCTGGTCTCCTTATCTCGCATCTCCTGCTGCGCCCGGGCCTTGGCGGCGCGGAGGCGTTCGGCCATGCCGCCGCCGGCGCCGCCGGTGGGGGCCGACGGCGGGGGCGGCGCCGGTC
>JBMCUM010000117.1:0-6591 GCA_048622595.1 Planctomycetota bacterium
GTCAAGCTCGAGGGCTTCTTCCACCTGACGTGCTACACGATGCACATCTACATGTTCTTCCTGGTGCTGCTGCTGTACCCCGCGATCGTGTTGCGCTCCCAGCCCGGCATGGAGGCCAACGTCTGGCGGAACGTCTTCGACATGAGCGTGTTCACGCTGGCGACGCTGTCGGCCAGTGTGTTCTACGTCGCCAGCCAGGTCGAGCTCAGCGGCGACTGGCGGACGGCGCTGAAATACCTCCCGCTGATGATGGCCGTGGGGATCGGCCTGTGCGTCTCGAACACCAAGGCGATCCTGGAGGCGATGTTCGGTCGCAAGAGCGAGTTCGTCCGCACGCCGAAATACGCCGGACAGGCGATCGACGGTCAAGACGACACGAAAAAGAAGCCCAAGCGCTGCTACCTGCCCTACATCGAGTTCGCCGCCGGGCTGTACATGTCGTTCTGCGTGGTGGTCTCGCTGGGATGGGGGTACTCGCCGATGACGGCGCCGTTCCTGGTGATGTTCGCGTTCGGGTTCTTCTACGTGTCGGCGCTGACCTTCGTCGCGGATCGGCGCAGGGCGCGCAGCCGCGCTGCCGTCCCGGCCGTGGCGACGGAAAAGGCCTGAGCGGCCGGACCGCGCAAACGCAGAGCCCGCCAGGTCAGCGCCGGCGAGGGGGCGGGCTCCAGACGTCCCCGCGAGCCGTTCGTTACCGCCCGGGTTTCCGTCTGCCTTCACGTCCCTTGCGCGCCTGGTGCGATTCCGGTCGCGCCGCTACCGCTGTTGTCGGCAGGGTTCCCGCGCTTGCGGGTGGCCGGGGGCTGTGGTAGAACCCCGCCCCAAGCGCGACGGGGATCGATGGCGGCATCCGCCCAGTCGCCGGCGAACCGGAAAGGACCCGCCATGACGTTCAACGTTTGCATCATCGGCTGTGGCGCGCGCGGCAAAGGCCACGCCAAGACCTGGGCCGCGCGGGACGACGCCCGCGTGGTCGCCGTATTCGACACGGACGCGCAGCGCGCCGCGGAGCTTGCCGCCGAGCACGACGCCACGGCGCACGACAGCTATCGCGACGCGATCGCCCAGGAAGGCGTCAACGTCGTGTCCGTGTGTGTGCCCACGCACCTGCACGCGGAGGTGACCTGCTTCGCCGCCGAGCAGGGTCGGCACGTCTTCTGCGAGAAACCCCTTGCCTTGACGGTGGAGGACGGCGAGCGGATGCTCGAGGCGGTCGGAAGCAACGGCGTGGTGTTCAGCCCGTGCTTCCAGCACCGCGACCGGTACCTGCACGTCAAGCAGCGGGAGCTGGTGCGCGACGGGACGTGCCGGGGCCCCGTCTACTTCCGCTTCACGGACGTCCGCGAGGTGCGCCCCAAGACGGCGATGCACCGGGCGAGCATGAACGGCGGCGTGGTCATCGACATGGGCTGCCACATGTTCGACATGATGCGCTACATCACCGGCGCCGAGCCCGTCAGCGTCAGCGCCACGGGGCACGTGTTCGGGCGCGGCAAGCAGCGTCTGGCCGGCATCGACGACCTGGCGATCGACGAGGCGGACATCCAGGTTCGCATGACCGGCGGGCATCACATGTCGATGTACCTCAACTGGGGCATGCCCGAGGGCTTCCGGGCGCCGATCAACCACCAGATGCTCGTGGCGCCCAACCTCGCCGTCCACCTCGCCGGAGGCGAGGTCATCGTGCAGTACGCCGACCATCGCGAGGCTTGGCCGGACGCCGCGAGCGGGACGCACACGCGCGTCGCGCGGCTGGTCGCGGCGATCCGCGGCGAGGACGAGCTGGACGTCACCGGCGCCGACGCCCTGGTCGCCCTGAAGATGAGCCACGCCGCCCTGGAGTCCATCCGCACCGGTGAGACGGTCACCCTGTAAGCGCGCCGGACCGGACAACCGCAACGCGGATGAGGCGTCGCCGGGCGCCAAAGCGACCGCCCGCCGCACCCGAAAGGATATGACATGGACACCAAGGCCCCCGTGACGGTCGCGCCCGCGTCGGCCGGAGGCGGGCCCGCCGCATCGGCCGCGGCGGAGCCCATGCACTTTGAAGATGTGACGGCCGCCCGCGACGCGGTGCGCCGCCTGAAGCGCGAGGGCAAGCTGCCGGCGGGCGGACTGGACGTGACGATCGCCCCCGGGCGGTACGAGCTGGACGCGCCGCTGGAGCTGACCGGCGAGGACGCCGGAACCCCCGACGCGCCGGTCACCTGGCGCGGCGCGGGGGGCGGGCAGACGGTGCTCTCTGCCGGGCGGCTGCTGAACGCCTTCGAGCCGGTCGGCGACGAGGCCGCTTTGGCCCGCCTGCCCGGGCCCAGCCGCCACCATGTCGTCCAATGCGACCTTCGCCGCGCGGGCATCGACGACCTGGGCCATCCGACGCGGACCGGAAAGCGCGCCGAGCTGTTCATCGACGACGTCCCGGCGCCGCTGGCGGGCTGGCCCGACGAGGGCTTCGCGACGGTCAAGGATGTCCTGTGGATCGAGCCGTTCGACGTTCGCGGCAACGCCGGCGACCGCGTTGGCAAGATCGTCTACGACGGCTGCCGACCCGAGCGATGGGTCGACGAGCCCGACCCGTGGGCGCATGGGTACTGGTTCTGGGACTGGCGCGACGTGTACCAGCCCATCGAGCGGATCGACACGGAGCGGCACGTCATCGAGCTGGCGCGGCCTTATCCTTCCACCGGCTATCGCCCGCGGCAGCGGTATCGCGCGGTGAACCTGCTGTGCGAGCTGGACACGCCCGGGGAGTGGTACATCGACCGCGACACGGGCAAGCTGTACCTCTGGCCGCCGCGACCGGTCGACGACTGCCGCGTGGTCCTCTCGCTGCGCGACGGCGTGGTGAGGATGTCCGGCACGTCGCACGTGCGACTGTGCGGGCTCGCGCTGGGCGGGTCGCGCGATACGGCCGTGACGGTCTGCGACTGCGAGGACGTCCGCATCGACGGTTGCGACCTGCGGGACATCGGCGGCGACGCGGTGCGTGTGGAGGGCGGTCGTGGCTGTACCGTCCGCGGATGCCACATCCGTTATCCGGGCAGGGGCGGGGTGTCGCTGTCCGGCGGCGACCGCGAGACGCTGACACCCGGCGAGCACGTCGTCGCGGACAACCACATTCACGATTTCTCGCGGGTTGACCGGACGTACACGCCGGCGGTCAAGGTCGACGGCGTGGGCAACGCCGTTCGCGATAACTGCATCCACGACGCGCCGCACAACGGGATCCAGCTTTGGGGAAACGACCACGTGATCGAGGGCAACGAGCTGCACCACCTGTGCCTGGAGACCGGCGACGTGGGCGCGTTCTACGCCTGCCCGCGCGACTGGACGCACCGCGGGACGGTCATCCGCGGGAACTTCATCCACCACATCTCAGGACCCGGGCGGATCGGCGCGATGGGCGTGTACCTGGACGACATGACCAGCGGGTTCACCATCGTCGGGAACGTGTTCTACAAGGCGGAGCGTGCGGCCTTCATCGGTGGCGGGCGCGACAACCGGATCGAGGGCAACCTGTTCGTCGATTGCGACCGGGCGATCCACGTCGACGCCCGGGCGACCAACTGGGCGCGGTTTCACGTCGAGCCGGTCGGACCGGCACCGGCGGGCGGGAAGCTCCTTCCGGACAAGCTGCGGGCGACCCCCATCGACTCGCCGCCGTGGCGCCGGCGCTGGCCGGAGCTGCTCGACCTGCTGGGCGACGAGCCCGCCAGGCCCAAGGGCAACGTGGTTCGCCGCAACGTCATCATCGGTGAGAACTGGGACGACATCAGCGATGACGCCCGCCCGCTGGTCGAGCTGAGCGACAACGAGATCGAGACCGGCTGGCGGGCGGTACAGGTCAGCCGCTTCGACGACCCGTCGGAGCTGGACGACTGGCAGGTCGTCCGGGGCGAGGCGCGTATCGACGACCGCGGGCTGCACAACCCCGCGCCGACGGTTCTGCTGTCGAAGCGGCAGTGGCCGCTGCCGCTGCGCCTCGCCTACGAGGCGACCTCGGACGCGCCGTGCGACTTCTCGGCGTTCATCGGCGAGGGCGTCTCCGCCGGGCTGCTGCTTCAGTACGGGGGGATGGGCAACACGCTCTCGCGCGTGGTCCGGGCCGGGCGCGAGCTGGTCCGCGCGGTGATCACCATCACCCCGGGCCGGTGGCAGGCGGTCTGCTGGCGGGTCTGCCCCGGGGACGTGACGCTCACCGTCGACGGCGAGCAGCGCCTGGTCGTCTCGACGACCGCGAGCCCGCTTGACGCCGCGCCGAGCTGCGTCGGGCTGTTCCTGCATAACCCCGCGCACCTGCGGGCGGTGACGGTGGAGCAGTACCAGCCGCGCCTGCGGGCGGCGGGGCGCTTTGGCGTGGACGGCGACGACGAGGACTTCTGGGGCAAGCTGCGGCGTGCGGTGGCCGCCCGCGGCGCGTAGCGCCGCCTCACGACGATGGCGGATACGCCAACGCGCCCGCGCTGCCCTCGGCGCGCCGTGAGCGTCGCGGCGCTTACGCGCCGCCGAGTAACCTCGTCCGCACCCAGTCGTACTCGCGGGCGATGCCCTCGGCCGGGTCCGCCACGGCCAGGGCGTCGGGAAGCACGTCGAACGTGTACGTCTCGATCTCGATCTGGTCGGTCGCACCGGCCTTCAGCGCGGCCGCGAAGTCCCCGGTCAGCAGGCGCCGCGTCGAGCCGAGCTCCGCGTCGCGGTTCGGCGTGGGCATTGTCTCGCCGATGGGGTCCCCCTCGCCGGCGAAGAACAGCGGTACGTGGAAGTGCACGCGCCATTCGCCGCCGGCGTCGTCGGCGCCGGCCGCCAGCGCCGCGGACAGGTCCGGATAGCCCGTGACGGTCCCGTCGGCGCGGCGGTGTCGGACCTGGTGGAGGTACACGTCGTCGCCGAACGCCGCCAGGCGCTGAAGCGCCCGTCGGGTCGGCGCCGCACGCAGCGCGGCGCTGAGCTGCACCTTGCACACGCGGACGCCCGCGGCGCCCAGCCGCCGGAGCACCTCCGCCGGCGACTCGAACTCCACCGCCGCGTGGGCCGTGTCCACGCACACGCCCAGGTGCTCGCCGACGGCGGCGCGTGCCTCGTCCGCGTCCAAACCGAGCCCCGCCAGCAGCCGCGGCGCCTGCTCGCCCAGCGGGCCCGTGAACCAGGCGACCGCCTCGTCGGTCGTCTCCAGGACGCAGTCCGGTTCCGGCTCCAGCGCCAGGCGGACCGTCCGCCCGGTGCGTCGGCGTAGCGCGACCAGGTGGGCGACGACCTCGCACAGCCGCGAGATCATCGCCGATACGTCGTCGGACGTGACCCACGGCTTGTAGCTCAGCGGGACGGTGGAGATGCTTCCGGGCATGCCGTCGGGCAGCAGGCGGGCGAGGATCTCGGCCAGGCGGATCGTGTAGTCCCGCCGCTCGGCGGTGCGCCAGTCCGGGCGGTAGACGTCCTGTTTGACCCGCGTGCGGTGGAACCGGCCGTAGGGAAACCCGTTGACCGTGAAGACGTAGCAGTCCTCGCGACCGAGGAACTCGGCGAAGCGCTCCAGCGCGTCGCCGGCGGCGAGGTCGTCGGCGGCCCGCGCGGACAGGCGCAGCCCCAGCCCGAACGCCCCGTCCGGGCGGACGCGGTCTCGCACGTCCAGCGCGAAGCGCCGGATCGCGTCGAGGTTCTGCGTCCATCGCTCGCCGGGGTGGACGTTGAGGCAGTACGTCAGGTGCAGCGGCGGGTCCGACTGAACCTTCATCGTCGCGCCTTCCGGCCCCCCCGGCCGGCGGCGCGCCGGCGCAGCTCGTCGACGCACTCGGCGAGCAGGTCGGCGTCCAGCTCGTGGACCTCGATGCGGCGGCCGATGCCGTCCGGAAGCGTCACGCACAGCCGCCCGCCGAGATGCTCGCGGAATTGCTCCAGCCCGGCGAGGACCTCCAGGCGCCCGTCGGCGTCGCGGGCGCCCAGCTCGTCGCACCAGACGGGCAGTCCGCAGGCGCTGAGAGCGGCGCTGATGCGTTCAGCCTGAGCTTCGGTCAGCAGGCGCTTCCGCGCCGCGTACATGGTGTCGAGGGCGATTCCCACGGCCACCGCCTGACCGTGCCCCATGCGGTAGCGGGACAGCGTCTCGAGGCGGTGGGCGGACCAGTGCCCGAAGTCCAGCGGGCGCGCCGAGCCGAACTCGAACGGGTCGCCGCCGTCGCGTATGTGCTCCAGGTGCAGCAGCGCGCATCGGCGGACGAGGGCCTCCATGGCCGGCAGGTCGCGGCGGCGCAGGGCGCCCGCGCGGTCGCACAGGAAGTCGAAGAACGCCGCGTCCTTGATGATGGCGACCTTGAACGCCTCGGCCGCGCCGCCGATCCAGTCGCGGTCGCGGAGCGTGGTTAGGAAGGTCGCGTCGTTGACAACGGCGAACGGGGGGGCGAAGGTTCCCACGAAGTTCTTCTGCCCGTGCTCGTCCATGCCGTTCTTGACGCCGATGCCCGCGTCGTTCTGACCCAGCGTCGTCGTCGGCACGCGGACGAGGCGCAGACCGCGGTGGACGATGGACGCCGCGAAGCCGACCATGTCCAGCAACGCCCCGCCGCCGACGGCGACCACGAAGCTCTGACGGTCCAG
>JBMCUM010000118.1:0-6569 GCA_048622595.1 Planctomycetota bacterium
CCACTCGACTTTTTGCCGGAGAGACCGCGATGAGCTTGTCGCAGCGATGTCAATACGCGGTGCGGGCGCTGTGGGAACTGGCGAGACGCTACGGGCAGGGACCGGTCCCGGTCGCCGAGATCGCCGAAGCCCAGGCCATCCCGCCGCGGTTCCTGGAGCTGATCCTCGCCCAGCTCAAGCAGCCGGGGTGGGTCGCCTCCCACCGGGGCATCCGTGGCGGATACGCCCTGACGGTCCCGCCCGAGGAGCTGACGCTCGGCGAGGTGATCCGCTTCATGGAGGGTCCGCTCGCCCCGGTTCGTTGCGTCGCCGCCCGCGGCGAGGACAACTGCCCCCTGCGAGGACAATGCGCGTTTGCGGACGTCTGGCAGCGCGCCGAGCAGGCCGTCGCCGACGTCTATGATTCCACGAGCTTCAAGGACCTGCTGGACGCCGAGTCGCCCGCCCCGGCCGGATCGCAAGCGGACTACTGCATCTGATGCGGCGCCCGCAGCCCACTCGACCGCGGCGGCCGCGCGACACCACGGAGCGCCCATGACCTCGACCGACCCGACCATCCCGTTCCCGTGCACCGAAGTGCCCGCGAACCCGAACGCGGCTCGCCTGGTGGGCCTGTATCCGCAGATCCAGGAAGGACGCTACATGCAGCGCATCCGCGTGCCCGGGGGGGTGCTGTCGGCGGCGCAGTGGCGCGGGCTGGCGGCGCTGGTCCGCACCCACACCCCGACCGCGCCGCTGCACCTGACGACGCGCCAGGACATCGAGCTGCACGACGTGACGCCCGAGCGAGTCGGCGCCGTCCAGCAGGGACTCGCCGAGGCGGGGCTGACCAGCGTCGGCGCCTGCGGCGACACGTTCCGCAACATCACCGTCTGCCCGTGCGCCGGAACCCGCGCCGGGGGCATCGAGCTGGGTCCGGCGGCCAACGTCATCGCGGAAATGCTCCGCGCCACGCCCGGGGTCTACTCACTTCCGCGGAAGTTCAAGATCGCCTTGGCCTGTGGCAGCGCGTGCGGCCAGCCGTGGATCAACGACCTGGGCTTCGTTGCCCGGCGGCGTGACGGGCAGTGGGGCTTCGAGGTCATCGGCGCCGGCTCGCTGGGCGCCAAACCGGCCACGGGCATACGGCTGTGGGAATGGATCGGGCCCGAGCGCGTGCTGCCGTTGGTCGCCGCGGCGATTCGCGTGTTTGCCGCCCACGGCGACCGCGAGAATCGCCGCCGGGCGCGTTTCCGCCACATCCGTCAGCGCGTCGGCGATGAGCGCTTCGGCGAGATGCTGACCGCGGCGATGGATGAGGCCGAACGCCAAGGCCCCTGGGCGGCCGTGCCGATTCCCACCGGCGAGGACCTCCCCGCGCGGCGCGACCTGGCGTTCGCTGATGGGGACGTGCAGCCGGCAGCGGCCGAGGCGCTGGCTGGGGCGCTGGACCGCGGCGTGTCTGTCCGCATCGCCAATCACCATCGCGTGGCGGTCTTCGCCTCATCACCCGAGGCGCTGGACGCGACCCTGGGCGGTGGCGCGCTTCCAGTGGCGGCGAACGCCCCGGCCGTGGTCGCCTGCCCGGGCAAGGACTACTGCAAACGGGCCATCGTCTACACACGCTCCGTCGCAAGCGAGCTGCGCGACGAGGTAACCGGCGTCGGCCGGGCCGACCGGACGGTGTGCGTCTCCGGCTGCCCGAACGGTTGCGCGCACTCGCGCGTGGCCGACGTGGGGCTGGTCGGGCGCCTCGTCCGCCGCGACGGACGCCGCCGGGAGGGCTTCGACGTGTACGCCGGCGGGGGCATGGGGCGCACGGGCGCCCTGGCCGAGCTTCACCAGCGCGGCGTGCCGGCCGACAAGATCGCCCCGCGCGTCAGCGAGCTCGTCGCGCGGGCTGCGGAAGAGGACAATGGCGCAGGTTCATAATGACATCAACGTTGACGAGCTGTCGCGCCTGTCGGCACAGGAGCTCCTGGCCTTCGCGGCGCAGCGCTTCGGCGACCGCGCCGCGATCGGGACCAGCTTGCAGAAGACCGGCGTGGTTCTGATCGACCTGGCCTCGCGCCTGGAGGTGCCGCTTCGGGTGTTCTTCGTCGACACGCTTCTGAACCATCGCGAGACCTACGAGCTGCTGGAGCGTGTGGAGCAGCGCTACGGGATCACCATCGAGCGGTTCTGTCCAGACCCGGAGGAGGTCGAGCAGCTCCACCGCTCGGTCGGGCAGTATGCCCACTACTTCGCACGACCCGCCTGCTGCCGGGTGCGAAAGACCCGCCCGCTTCAGCGCGCCCTGGCGACGCTCGACGCCTGGATCTCCGGGCTGCGGGCCGACCAGTCCGCGCACCGCGCTGCCTCGGCGGAAAAGGCCGCCTGGGTCGCCGACGAATCGGGACGCGACATCCTCAAGCTCAACCCCCTGCTGAACTGGACGCAGCGAGACACGGATGCCTATACGGAAAAACATGGGCTGCCCTACAACGCGCTGTACGACTACCGTTCCCCCTACGGCGAGCAGTACGAAGTGATCGGATGCCGTTGTTGTCACGTCCCTGTCCGGCCCGACCTGCCCGCCCGCGCAGGCAAGTTCCCGTGGGAGACGGGGAAGAAGGAATGCGGACTGCATGACCAGGGAAGCGGAATCTAAGCGCCGCCTCGCCGGGCGGTTGTGCGTCGCGGCCGTGGCGATCTTCTGTGCCGCCGCCGGATGCACGGACTCTCTCAACGCGTGGCCGTGGGCCGCAGCGCCCACGGGCGCGGCCCCCCTGCCCGACGACCTGCCGCCGGTCGAGCCCGACGCGCCGTACGCCGGCGCCGCCACGACGCGCCCGGCCGCGACGCGACCGGCGGCGGACGTGCCCGGCGACGCGACGGTCGACGCATACGTCCGGATCGCCCTGCGGCGCAACCCGGGCATCCGCGCCGCCCGGCGGCGCATCCAGCGACTGCGCCAGCGAATCCCGCAGGAAACGGCGCTTCCGGACCCGAAGGCCGAGGTCGCGCCGGTCGGCGAGATGGCCGAGACGGCCGCCGGGCAGGTCCACACCATGATCGGCGTCCGGCAGACGTTCCCCGCGCCGGGCAAGCTTTCGACGCGGGGGCGTATCGCCGCCCGCGAGGTCGCCGTGGCGCAGCAGGAGCTTCGGCGGACAAAGCTGCGGACCGTCGCCGAGGTCCGCCGGGCATACTGGAGCTACTACGCCGCCGCCCGCGCCATCGAGGTCACCCGCGACGGGCGGGCGCTGCTGGATGACATTCGCCGGATCGCCCGGGCGAAGTACGAGTCCGGAACGGCCGGGCAGCAGGACGTGCTGCGGGCGACGGTGGCCGTCGGAAACGTGGACCGGGAGCTGGCCCGCCTGAGGCAGCAGCGGCGCAGCGCCGCGGCGATGCTCAACCGCCTGATGGACCGCCCGACCGATGCGGCGCTTCCGGACCCCCCGCCCGTGGACCCGCGCGACCTGACGGTGGCGCTGGAGGATCTGTTGACCGCGGCACAGCACGCCAACCCCGCCCTTCAGCGGCTCCGCGAGCGCCTCAGGCAGCAGCGCCTGCGCCGGAAGCTGGCGCGGCTGGACTACTGGCCGGACGTCACCGTCGGCGCCCACTACAACGTCGTGGACGACGAGGGGCTCTCCGCCCAGGCCAACGGCGACGATCAGTGGTGGTTCTCGCTGGGGTTCAACCTGCCCGTGTGGCGCGGCAAACTCGCCGCCGGCGAGCGCGAGGCGATCGCGCGATGGTACGAGACCGCCGCGGCGCTGGACGACGAGCGCAGCCGCGTCGCCTTCGCCGTCCGCGACGCCCTGATCCGCGCCGAGTCCGACCTGCGCCAGGCCGAACTGCTCCGCGACCGCGTCATCCCCGCGGCCGAGGCGGCGATCCAGGCCGCCGCCGGCGGGTACCAAAGCGGACGCGACGACTTCCTGACGCTTCTGGACAACTGGCGCCGGCGGCTGGAGTTCGAGCGGATGTACCACGCCGCGGTGGCGCGGCTGGAGCAGGACTACGCCGACCTGGAGCGGGCGGTGGGTCGGCCGCTGCCTCGCGAACGGGTCGATGCCGATGGCGGCGACCGCGTCGGGGCGAGCGCGGCCGGCGCCGCGGCCGGCGCCACGCGGCCCGGAGGACACGGCGATGAGTGACAGCGACCAGGCCCGCGGGCGGGCGGAGCGGACCTCCACGCCGGCCGGATGCGACGAGCGGGCTGGGCACCCGCGCCTCCGCCACGTCGTCAAGCGCGTGCTGCTGGTCGCCCTGGCCGCCGGGTGCTTGTGGATTGGCGTGGCCTACAGCGAGGCGATCTCGTCCGGCGCCGCGCGCGCGCTGCGTTGGGCGGGCCTGGCGAAGGGCGAACCCGGCGTCGCCGAGACGCAACCCGGCGAGCGGGGCGAGTACTACACCTGCGGGATGCACCCGTGGGTGCTGCTGCCCGAACCGGGCGACTGCCCCATCTGCCACATGGAGCTGACGCCCATCAGCGCCGCGGAGTTCACCGGCGAGGTCCGGATCGACCCGGTCGTGGTCCAGAACATGGGCGTCCGCGTGCAGCCGGTCACGCGCGGGTCGCTGACCAGGACGATCCGCACCGTCGGGACGATCGACTACCGCGAGCCGGACGTCCGCGACATCAACGTCAAGGTCTCCGGGTGGATCGAGAAGCTGCACGTGGACCACGTCGGCGCGCCCGTCGCGGCCGGCGACGTGCTGTTCGAGCTGTACGCGCCCGAGCTCTACGCCGCCCAGGAGGAGTACCTCCTGGCATGGCGCAATCGCGACCGCGGTCCCGAGCAGGCGGCGCTGCTGGACGCGGCGCGGACGCGACTGGAGTACTACGACGTCACCGACGAGCAGATCGCGGCGCTGCGACGCCGCGGCGCGCCGTCCAAGACGCTGGCGATCCACTCGCCCTACGACGGTGTGGTCATCGACAAGCACGCCCGCGAGGGGATGAAGGTCGACCCCGGCATGCGCGCGTTCCGCATCGCCGACCTGTCGAGAGTCTGGGTCATGGTCACGCTGTACGAGTACCAGCTTCCCTACGTCAGCGAAGGACTCCGGGCCGTCATGTCCCTGCCCTATTTGCCCGGACAGCGGTTCACCGGCGAGGTCGTCTACGTCTACCCGACCGTCAACCGCCAAACGCGCGAGGCGCGGGTCCGTCTGGAGTTCGACAACCCCACAGGCCTGCTGAAGCCCGGCATGTTCGCCGAGGTGACGCTCCACAACACGCTGGCGCGTAAACGGACGCTGGCGCCACGCTCGGCGATTCTCGATACCGGAAGGCGGCAGGTGGCGTTCGTCTGGAAAGGCCGCGGACGCTTCGAGCCCCGCGACGTGACGATCGGCGTCCAGGCCGAGGACGGACGCGTCGAGATTCTCGACGGGATCAAGCCCGGTGAGCAGGTCGTCACCAGCGGGCAGTTCCTGCTGGACAGCGAGGCGCGACTTCGCGAGGCCCGCGCCAAAATGGTCACAGAAGGCCTGGCCTCCGAGAAGACCGCTGTGTCCCAGCCGAGCGGACAACCCACAGCGGGCCGATTGCCCGAACCTGCCCGCGCCGCGTTGGCCGACGCCCTCGAGGCCTACTTCACCGTCTCCGACAAGCTCGCCCGCGACACGATCGAGGACTTGTCCGCCCCGGCACAGCGTCTGGTCGAGGCGCTGGAGCGCCTGATGGGGGTGGACGTGCCCGGCCGGCCTCATTTCTGGCACGCCCACGAGGAAGTCGCCACCGCGCGCGGCGCGGCGCTGGAGTTGACCCGCGCGGCGGACCTTGCCGAGGCGCGGCTGGACTTTGCGGACCTGAGCACCGCGCTGCGGAAGCTGGTCCGGGCCACGGGAGTCCCGCAGCGGCTTGACGCCGAGGTGCACGCCCTGCATTGCCCGATGTACCGCCAGGACCAGGGCGGGACGATCTGGCTGTCCCCGACGGAGACGGTGCGAAACCCGTACTACGGCAGCCGGATGCCCGGATGCTTCGACGCGCGCTACGCGCTTCCGACGATGCCGGGCGCCGCGACGCAGCCGGCCGAGCAAGGCGCCCCGACGGAACGCGGGACGCGACCGCACACGCCGCCCGAGACCGACCCGGCGTCGGGGAGGGGCGGATGAGATGGTCGCACGACTGATCCACTGGTGCGTCCACAACCGCGCGATGGTCCTTCTGGTCACGGTGTTTCTCCTCGCCGGAGGGGTCTGGTCGGCGCGGAACATCACGGTCGACGCCATCCCCGACCTGTCCGACGTGCAGGTGGTCATCCGCACAGACTACGCCGGTCAGGCGCCGCAGGTCGTCGAGGACCAGGTCACCTATCCGCTGACCACCGCCATGCTCGCCGTGCCCCAGGCCGAGGTCGTCCGCGGGTTCAGCATGTTCGGCACCAGCTTCGTCTACGTCATCTTCGAGGACGGAACGGACCTCTACTGGGCGCGCAGCCGCGTGCTCGAACAGCTCAACTCCGTCTCCGGGCGCCTGCCCGAAAACGCCTCCCCGCAGCTCGGCCCGGACGCCACGGGCGTCGGCTGGGTGTTCCAGTACGTCCTGACCACCGGCTGGTATTGCCCGGAGCACCCCGACGGGCTGT
>JBMCUM010000119.1:0-6555 GCA_048622595.1 Planctomycetota bacterium
CACTCGAACCGGACCACGGAATAGGACGACGTGCCGGCCGGACCGGCCGGACTGTGCAACAGACGAGGAGACGAACGCATGAACTTCTTCGAGGTGTTTTTTGTCCAGTGCGGAGTGATCGGGTGGTTGCTCTGGCTGGTGAGCATCGGGACGGTTGCGATCATCGTGGAGTACTTCATCTCCATCCGCCGGGCGAACATCATGCCCGACGAGGTGCATCAACAGATCCAGGAGTACTTCGGCGAGCGGAACTACCGCGACGCGATCGAGATGACCGCCGAGGAGCCCAGCCAGTTGAGCTACATGATCCACGCCGCCTTGTCCGAGGCGTCGCACGGATACCCCGCCATGGAGCGCGCCATCGAGGAGGCCGCCGAGGAACGCACCACCAAGCTGCTGCGGCGGATCGAGTGGCTGAACCTCATCGGGAACGTCTCGCCCATGCTTGGGCTGATGGGAACGGTCTGGGGCATGATCCTCGCGTTCTTCCAGATCGTGGAAAAGGGCGGCCAGCCCAACCCGGGCGACCTGGCGCGCGGGATCGGCACCGCGCTGGTCACGACGCTGCTGGGGCTGGTGGTGGCGATTCCCGCCCTGGCCGTCTACGCCGTCATGCGCAACCGCATCGACGCCCTGTCCAGCGAGACCATGCTCGCGGCGCAGGATCTGATCTCGAACTTCCGCCCCGGCGGGAAGCAGCAATGACACGACGGTCGCGCCCGCTTGGCGGCGGGCGCGGCGCGAGGAACTGACTGATGCCCAAGACCGCGGCATTCAAGCGGACCGGACAGGCCGGCGAGGTCTCGGTCAACATGACCCCGATGATCGACATCGTCTTCCAGTTGATCATCTTCTTCATCCTCGCCAGCCAGTTCGCCTCGGCGGAGATCGCGCGGATGTCCCTTCCGTTTCCGCACAATCCGGACCCCGCGCGCACCCCCGTGGTGCCCAACGAGGAGGTCAAGGGCGGGCTGATCATCAACGTCGTCGCGGCCAGCGACCCGAAGCAGCGCGAGGAATTCATCCGCAAGACGGGGCGCGAGCCCGTCTCCGGCGAGCCGGCCTACTACATGGTCAAGGGCGAGAAGTTCGGCGAGGCCGAGGCCTACGAAAAGATCGTCCAGTACGTCAAGGACGGCAAGGCGGCGGCGGAAGAGGCCGGGCGGAAGTTCCACGTCGAGGTCCGGGCGTCCGAGTCGTTGCGGTACGGGTACGCGGCGCTGGCGCTTCAGGCGACGATGGACGCCGGCGTGCTCGATGCCCACCTGAACGTCACGCAGAACCCTTCGAAGGAAGGGGCATGAGCATGGCAGCGCAGCAGGCCGCTTCGGAAGGTCAACAGCATTACAGGTCGGCACGGCAGCGGCGCGGGTCGGGCAAGGCGAAGCTCCAGCCGCCGCTGGCGCCGATGATCGACGTGACGTTCCAGTTGCTGATCTTCTTTCTGCTGACGGCGACGTTCCGTAGCGAGGGCAACATCGCCTACCAGTTTCCGCCGGTCGGGCTGACCGCGGCGACCGACACGCCGGTGGGGACGGTCAACGTCGTGATCTACCAGCACGGGGAGGGCGACAGCGCCAAGCCGGGCTACCGCGTGCTCGTCGACAACCGCGGCGTGGCGGAGGTCGCCCCGCCCAGCGGCGAGCTGAGCCGGGCGCAGTACAACCGGATGTCCGAGGCGCTGTACCAGGTCCTCGTCGAGCAGCGGGCCAAGGGCGAGGAGGTCCCTGCCAACGTGAAGCCCGAGGGCGGGTTCATCATGTGGAAGTTCGTCGTCGAGACCTACAACCAGACCCGCCGGGCCGGGTTCGAGAAGGTCGGCATCGACATCAGCGGGGTGTAGACAGGAGCGCCGCATGCGGTGGTCGACAACAACGATGCGACGCCGTTGCGTAGCAGTGGTGATTGCGGCGCTGGCCGGTGTCGCGGCCGCCCAGCAGAAAGGCCTCAGCGCCTACGAGAAGCTGGACGAGGTTCGCCTGGCGCGGGTGCTCGGCGAGGTGGGGATGGTCGAGATGCTGCGCGGCCTGCGGGAGGAGATGGCCGAGGCGGGCGACGAGACGGCCCGACTGGCGGCCGAGGCGCAGCTGCGACTGATCGCCGCGAACCGTGCCGAGAAGCCCGCCGCACGCCAAGAGGCCATCGACCAGGCCGTGCGATTGCTGCGACAGGCGGCGGACGAAGCCCCGAAGGAAGACGCCCCGGCCGCAGAGTGGGTCAAGCATTTCCGCGTGCGGTTCCTGGTGGCTCGGACGCTGGCGCTTCGCAAGGCGCGCCCGCTCGCTCAGGGGGTGCTGTACCTCACCGCGGGTCCGGACGAGCGCCGCCGCCTGGAACGCATCACCGCCGAGGCGATGGATACGCTTCATCGCCTCGATAACAGCGTCACCGATCTGCTGGAGCGGTGGCGCAGCGCCTCGGGCAGCGAGCGCCTCCGCAACATCATGAAGGAGCCCCCGGTCCGGCGCTTCGGCAAGGAGATCGCGTTCCACGCCGCGTGGGTGCGGTTCTACCGCGGCGTGGCGATTCCGGACGAGCGCGCCGTCGCCGCGGCGCGGCGGATGGTGCGTGACGCCCGGGCGCTGGTCGCCGGCGGCGACGCGGCCCAGACGCGTCCGGCCGAGGCGTCCCCGTCCGGAGCGGCCGAGAAGCTGCGGACGGCGCTGCGGATCCTCAACGCGCCGGTCGCCCCACCGGAGGGGCGCCCCGTCGGTCCGGTGCAGGAGGCCTGCGGCGTCCTGCGGGACCTGCTGGAGCAGATCGACGGCGAGGACGACCTCGACTGGCAGTTCCGCGGGGCGGAGACCGGGCTGGGCAACCTGTTGCGGGTTCGCCGCATCCGCCTGCGCACGGCGATCGACGACGTGCAGCCCTTTGTCGAGGATCCCCGGCGGGGATTGAAGTACTGGTCGCTGCTGCTTCAGGGCATGGCCTACCGGGAGCTCGGCGAGCACGACGCCGCACGCGAGGCGCTGGGGGCGATCCGCGAGGCGGCGTCGCGACCGGAAGGGCCGGGCAAGCCGGGCCCGGAGGTCGTGGTCGACGCCATGTTCCAGCTCGCGCGGAACGAGATCGAGCGCGGCAAGCCCGACGTCGCGCGTGTCGCCGACGCCATAGACCTGTTCATGGAGACCGCAGGCCGCGCCGCCGACGGCGACGTGGACCGCCGCCAGTGGCTCGAGGTCCGTGCCGCGATGCTTCGCGTGCGCCTGCACCAGCGCCTGGCGGAGCTCGCCCGCGAGGCGAACGAGCCCGACGAGGCGCGGAGTCAGGAGCGCCAGGCCGCCGCGGCGCTGTTCGCCTTCACGAACGAACGCCAGCGCCTCAGCGAGCTGGAGGAGCCGACCGAGGCCCAGCAGCAGCGACTGGCCTGGCTGCGCGAGCACGGCGAGTCCATGCAGGTCGGTCTGTTCACGGTCTTGACTCGCCACGCGGTCGCCGGTGACATCCCCTCCGGGGTGGACCCGGTGTACGGTCTGGCGCTGCGTCTTGCGCGGGTGTACGCGCAACTGGGGCAGGCCGAGAGTGAGCAGCAGCGCCGCGAGGTGCTGGCGCCCCTGCGCCGGATGCTCGCCGACGAGCCGGCGCCCGATGCCGAGTTCGACGACCCCCAGCGGCGCAAGCTCACCCAGCGCATCTACGTCGCGGCTCGTTGGGAGATGGGCCGCCTGCTTTACGACCTGATGGGCCCGCAACGCGGAGAGCTGCTCGACGAATACGCTTCGCTGCGCCGCAAGCTCACCGAGGCGTCCGTCACCGCCGACCAGCTCGACGCGACGCGCAAGGCGCTGTCCGAGCTGCGTGAGCGGCTGATGGCTCCGGCCGAGCAGTGGTATGAGCTGGCGCGACGCTACCCGGACCATCCCCTGGCGTTCCAGGCCGCGCACTCCGCGGCTGCTGCGCTGCAGGCGGTCGTCAATGCCGCCGACATCCCCGACGCCACGGCGCCCTTCAGCGAGGAGCTGGGCGGGACCTATCGCGAGGTGCTCGAGCTGCTGACGACGCGCTGGTCCGACCGGGCCAAGGCGCGTAGCTGGCGCGGGGAGCTGGCGTGGTTGATGGACCGGCTCAGCGCCGGGGACGAGCCCACGCTGGGGCGCCTGCGCAACATTCTGCGGGCGATCCCGCTGCTGGAGGAGACGCCGCCCGAAAGCCCGGCGTACATGACGGACTGGTTCTCGGCCATAAACAAGCGCCTGGAACTGCTTCGCGGCGCCGAGGCATGGCGACAGGTCGCCGACGTGGCGGACAAGCCCCGGCGCGAAGCGCTCGCCGAGCGCCTCGATGCCTATACCGGCCCCGAGGCCGAGGATGCCCTCATCACCATGCTGGGCGACTTCGCCGACAAGGCCCGCACACGCCTCGAAGCGGTCGAGGACGCCGACACACGCAAGCGGCTGGAGCAGCGGGGCAGTTGGGCCGCTCTGACCAGCGCGGTGATGCTCTATGATCGCGGCGAGCGTCAGAGCGACCCGGAGGACCTCGACGCGGCGCTGGCGAAGCTGGGACGGATTCAGAAGGAGTGGGCGGATACGGGCGCGGCCGACCAGGCGGAGCTGATCGAGATCCAGGCGATGTTCCAGCGCCAGGGCGAGGCCGACATGGAGCAGTTGCTGGATCGACTGGAGCGTCTGCTGGCCGAGCGTCCCGCCGAGGCGTCCGAGCGGCTGATCGGCGCCCTGTACAGCGTGCGGGACCGCGTGCAGAGCCAGGTCAACCGTCTGCGCCGCCAGACGCAGACCGCCAGCGTCCGCCGTGACCTGCAGGAATACGCGCGCCGCTACGTGCTGTTCTCTCGCGTCATCTACGAGTACCAGCGCAAGAAAAAGGGGCCCGCCGCCGACAGCGAGGCGACCTACGAGGCGCTGACAACGTATGCCGATGCTCTGCTGGCGGCCGGACGGTTCGACGATGAGCGGCTCGCCGAGGCGATGGAGACCTGGCAACAGGCCCGCGAGGCGGACGAGGTCAAGCGCAAACGGGCCCGGGAGGCGATCGCCGGGCAGGTGGCGGCCTGGCTGAAACGCCTCCAGCAGGCCCGCGGCGACCTGGACGAGTTGCGATCGCTCGCCAAAGATTGCGTGGAGGCGTTCGGCGCCAACCCCGACGTCACGCCGCTGTCCGGCGAGCCGCGTCGCCTCGCCGAGCTGTACGAAAAGCTCGACGAGCCGGGCGTGCTGGCCACGCGCATCGAACGCGCCTGCCGCAAGTACAAACAGCAGGCCACCGACGCCGTCGCCGCCGACGCGATGATGCTCTACGGTCTTGCGCGCGCGCACGAGCAGCGGGAGAACTACGCCGAGGCGATGAAGCTCTACCGCCGCGTGGTTCGCGGGCTTGCGCCCGATCAGCCCCGCCCGCCCAAGGCGCCGGAGTTGGGCAGCTACTGGGACGTGCAGTTGCGGTACTGCCGGGCGCGGCTGCGCGCGGAGTCGGGCGATGCCGAGCGGATGTCGGCCCTGGCGACGTACCTGCGTCAGCTCGGCGTGCAGGACGCCGACGGGTTTCGCCAGGTCTACCAGGAGGCGCAGCGCCGCGCGCGGTAGCGCCTGCCGGGGCGCTGCCCTCTGCACGCCGGGGGGCGCGGGCGTTGGACCCGGCTCGGTTGAACCGCGCCGCTCGGAGGGGCTACAATCAAGTGCGATGAGCGGTAATCCACAGCTCGAGGGCGCCGACCGGGGGCGCCTGGAGATCCTGCGCTACCCGGACCCGCACCTGCGCGCCGAGGCCGTCGCGATCGAAACCGTGGACGACGACGTCCGCGCTCTGGTCGACCGCATGCTGGAGCTGATGTTCGCGTCGCGCGGGGTGGGTCTGGCCGGTCCGCAGGTCGGTGTGCCGCTGCGTCTGTTCGTCGCCTCGCCGACGTTCCAGCGAGACGACCGCCGCGTGTACATCAACCCCCGCATCATCGCCGCCGAGGGCAGCCAGGACGGCGAAGAGGGCTGCCTGAGCTTCCCCGGCATCTCCTGCCGCATTCGTCGACACCGGACCGCCACGATTCGCGCCCTCGACCGCGACGGCCAGCCCTTCGAGCAGACGGGCGACGACCTGCTGGCGCGCATCTTCCAGCACGAGACGGACCACCTGGACGGGCGGCTGCTCGTCGACCGCATGGGGTCGCTTGCTCGCATGACCCACCGGGCGGCGCTGAAGGAACTGGAAGCCGCCTACGAGACCGCGCCGCGCTAGGGGAGCTCGCATGGTCCGGCTCGCTCGATGCCTTCTGCTGGTCGCAAGCGTCTCGCCGGCGCTCGCGCCGGGGCAGGAGTCCTCCTCTCGTCCGGCGTCGCGCCCGACGTCACGAGCCGCCACGCGGCCCGCTTACCCGCGCATCGCCATGCTCTGGTCCCCGGCGGATGCGGACGACGAGAGCCCCTGGGCGGCCATCGCCCGTCACGACGTGATCGTCGTCGGTCCGGAGGCGCTGGGTCTGCAGTGGCGCTACACGAAGCATCGCGGGCTGGCTGAGGCGTTCGACGCCGACAGCGTCAAGCTGGCCCGTCGCAACCTGCGCCTGATCCACGAACTCAATCCGCGCGCCGTGGTCTTGGT
>JBMCUM010000120.1:0-6429 GCA_048622595.1 Planctomycetota bacterium
CGCGTGGAGATGCTCCGGCTGCGGACCTGGTTGGTCATCGACAGCAGTTCCCCGGGCGTCTTGAGCAGGTAGGGGGTGATGAAGATCAGCAGCTCGCTCTTGACGCGGTTGTGGCGCTGCTTGCTGAAGGCCGCCCCGATGTACGGCAGGTCGCCCAGGAACGGAATCTTCTCGTCGGTATCGTCGATCGTGTCGCCGATGAACCCGCCCAGGCAGATGGTCTGCCCGTCGCGGATCTGCACATGGGTGTTCGCCTGGCGGGTCGTGAGGATCCGCGGGGCGAGCTGCTCGGTGATCGCGAACGTGTCCGGCGAGGTGTCGTCGATGGTCTGCTCGATGTCCAGGCGGATGAACCCTGCGGCGTTGACGTGCGGGGTGACCTCCAGACGCGTGACGACCTTCTCGTAGCGAACCGTGGAGTTGACCGACCCCTCGGCCGTGACCTTCGTGGTCTGAAGCAGCGGGACCTTCTTGCCGAACTCCACCTTCGCCTTCTGGTTGTCCAGCGTCAGCACCTGCGGGCGCGACAGGACGTTCAGGCGCGTGCTGGTCTCGATCGCCCGGACGAACGCCTCGATGTTGTCCGAAATGTAGGTGTACTTCAGCCCCATCCCCGAAGTCGAGACGTTGAAGTCCGTGCTGTAGTTCTGCGTCCGCGAGCGCGAGTCGGTGTCCTGGTAGAGGAAGTCCACTCCCGTCTCGGTGGTGTCGTCCAGCGTGACCTCGGCGATCATCACCTTGATCATCACCTGGGCGCGGGCGGCGTCGAGCTGCTCGACGACGCGCATGATCGGGTCGATGTTTCGCGGGTGCGTGCGGATCAGCAGGGCGTTGTTCAGCGAGTCCTCGATGATCTGCACCTCCCCCACGGCCATGCCCAGCGAACCGGTGACGAACTCGCGGGCGGCCTGCTCGGAGACGCCGGCGGCGGTCAGGGCGTCTGTGGCCTCGGCGATGCGTTGCTCGCGTTCGGGCTCGCTGAGCTCCTCGCGCGCTTCGGCGGTGAACGGAAGCCCGCGCGTGCGGCGGTAGAGCTGGTCGAGGATGTGGCGGACCTCGTGCGCGGTGGCGTTGTTGAGCTTGACGTGGAACGTGTCCAACTCCATCGACTCGGGAACGTCCAGCAGCTCGATCAGCTCGGCCAGCTCGTCATGTTGCTCGGCGTCCTCGGTCTCGTAGATCAGCGCGTTGATCCGCTCCTCGGCGTGCGGGCGGACGCCGAGCAACTGCTGCGCCGTGCGGGCGACGTAGTCGGCCGACACGTAGCTCAGCCGGTACACGCGCCGCGCGTCCGTCGGCTCGGGCGGGGGCGGCTCGGGGCGGAACAGGTCGCGCGCCGCCTGAAGGCGGGCGGCGTAGATCGCCCCGTCGGCGCCGTCGACGTTCTCGGCGCGGGCGAGCTCGACCCACTTTTCGGCCTGGTCCCAGGTCCGCGCGTTGACCGCGTGGCGGAACAGGCGCTCCACGACGCACGGCGCTCCGCCCTCCAGCGCGGCCGCCTGCCGAAGGAAGCCGAGGTAGGCCTCCGTCTGCCGCGAGACCGCCGCGAGCTGGGCCTTGGTCAGCAACCGCCGCAGCGGGTCGGGGATGTCCTCCGCCGCCGCCAGTCGCCGCTCGTAGCGGGCGCGCGGGTCCGGCTCGTCGGCCAGCGATTTCTCGAGCATCAGCCGCTCGCGCTGCGGCGGGCTCAGCGCCGCCGGCGCCTCGCCATCGCCGTCCGCGTCGTCGTCGGCTTCCGCGTCGCCGTCGTCCTCGTCCTCGCCGTCGCCGGCGGGGCGCTCCAGCGCCTCGCCCAGGAGCTTCCGGGCCGCGGCGGACTGGTCCGACTCGACGTACATGCTCGCCAGGCGCGCGGTGATCCGCGGGTTGCGCGGCGCGCGGGCGTGGAGTTTTTCCATCAGCCCGACGGCCTGCATCTCCCGCCCGTCCAGCCAGATGCCCGACGCGCGGCGCAGCATGACGCCGACGGTCTCGTCGGTCAGCTCGAGGTCCTTGGGCACGTCGGGGACCTCCCCGGCGGTCACGGCCGTCAGGGCGAGCTTCAGGTCCTGCGCCTCGGTGTTGTCGGGTTGGGCGTCGAGGACTTGCTGGACGTGCTTCAGCGCGGGGGCGTACTTGCCGCTGTCGACCTCCAGCTTCGCCAGCGCCAGAAGCGCCGTGGGGTTGTTCTTCTGCCCGGGCTGGGCCAGAAGCCGCTGGATGACCTGCTCGGCCTTGGCGGCCATGCCGCGACGCAGGTAGAGCTTCATCAGCAGGTTGGCGGCCTTGGGGTCGAACGCGTCGCGCTTCTCGTAGGCGTACTCCAGCAACTTCAGCGCCCGCGTCTCGTCGCCGCTGAGGTAGGCGGCCTCTCCGGCGATCCGGCTGGTCAGCGGGTCGGGCGGCTTGGGCTTGGGCTTGGGCTTGGGCTTGGGTTTGGGTTTGGGCTTGGGCTTCTTTACGGACTTGTCCAGCGTCTCGCGAATGAACGTTCGGATGGCGCCGATGTGGACCTCGGGCGCGCGAACGATAACGGCCTTGAGACGCGGGTAGGGAACCACCGTGACTTTCAGCGACCCGCTGAGCAGCGCCGGTCCGTGGCGCTCCATCTGCGCCAGCAGCTTGCGGACCAGCTCGGCGTTATCGCTGGTAGTCTCCCGCAGCAGGTCCGGCGTCTGGAACATCTCGTTGACGATCTCGGCGACCTCGTCGGGCTTGCTGTGCTTGAGCTGGATCATCTCCACCTTCGCCGCCGCCAGCGATATCGGAACCACGCGCACCGTCCGCCCCTCGCGCCGGGCGACGAGCCCCTCCGACCGCAGCGCGTCGTTGAGCAGGTCGACCATCTCCGCGGCGGCGACGGGTCCGCGGCTGTTGACGGTCAGGGGCTGGTCGAGCTCGGCCTCGGTGACGAACTGCACGTCGAAGAGCTCTTCCAGCGAGGCGAAGATCAGCTCAGGCCGGGCGCGCTTGAAGTTGAAGCTGGCGGTGGGTTCGGCGGGCTTGTCGCCGTCGTCGGCGGCGGTGGGGGCGACCAGCGCCAGCAGCAGCGCCGCGGCGAGCAGCAGTCCGTTACGGTCTGGGATAGCGTTCGCGCGTACCATGGTCCATCATGTCCTCGAAGACGACGTTTCGCGTGATGCGGGCGCTGCCGTCGGCGGCGGTCCAGCGGACCACCACCATCACCAGCCCCGCCGGGGCGGGCCGGCCGCCCCAGTCCAGCTCCAGCAGGTACCCGGGGGTGATGCCCTCGCGGAAGCGCGGCTCGGCCTGGTCGGGGGGGATCGTCCAGGCGCACAGGGGGCGCGGCTCGGGTCCGGAGGGCTTGTGCACGGCGAATACCCGGAACTCGCCCCGGGTCCGCGTGGGGCTTCCCTCGCCGTCCAGCAGAATGGCGCGGACGACGTACCCGTCGGGGCCCTTCGGCTCGCGCCACTCGCGCCCCGCCCCGCCGAGCAGCAGGACCATCTCCTGCACCTCGCCGTCGCCGATGCGGTCCGGTTCGTCCACCCACTGGCGGTACCACCGGTCGGCCAGCGCCTGCCCGTCGCTCGGGAGCACCGGCGGCGCGAGGGGCTTGGCAAGCATGCGCTGCTTGTGGCAGCCGCCCGCCGCTGCCAGCAGCGCCGCCAGCAGCGCCGTGGCGGCGGCTGATTTTCCGGGGGCCCCGGGCGTCATTGAATCGTTGCCCCCCCTTTCCAGGCGTCGCCCACGCCGACCGTGACCGTCCGCTCGCCGGTTTGCAGCGTCACACCCTCGGCGTCGATGCCTACCACCGTCGCCGCCCCCAGGCGGTCCTCGAGATCCACCCGGCGCGGACGCGCCTGCTCGCTGACGCGGACCAGCGCGAACGCCTCCGGACCGGTCCGCACGCCCAGCAGCTCGAACGATCCCGCCAGAACGGGCTCGCCCGCCAGCAGGGCGCCGGAGCTCTGCCCGACGGCCAGGGCGATCTCCTCCCCGTCGCGGTCGAACACCGCCGCGGCCGGGGTGACCCGCAGCACCTGCATGCCCGCCAGCCACTGCCCCGGGGCGATCCACGCCGTCTCGCCGCTCTCGGCGTAGGCGATCAGGGCACCGACCTTCTCGTCGGAGACGACCGTCCCGGCCAGGCGGAACGCGTCCGTCTGCTCCGGCGCGGGCCGCGGCGCCTCGACACCGGGGCGGAAGATATCCGCCACCTCCGGCGCCTCGCCGGCCGGAAGCGACGTCGCCACCGCCGCGTCGATGCTCGCCGGGGCGACCGGCTCGTCCAGAGGCGGCACGTCGCCCGTCTCGCTCCGCGCCACCGTCGAGACGGTCAGCGCCATGTCCAGCGTCGCCGCCTCGGAGGCGGGGGGGGCGATCTCCAGGTGGTCCACGCGAAGCAGCTCCTCGCTGCGGTCCAGGCGCCACAGGACGCGCGTCAGCGCCGGAAGGGGACCGGAGAGGCGCAGCTCGTAGGTCAGCTTCCGCAGCCCGCCGTCGCGTCCCAGGGCGGCGGTCGAGACGCGCTTCGAGCTGCGGATTGTGGCCTCGGGGCCCACCAGGGACTCCAGGTAACGCCGGAAGCCCACTTGCTGGGCGTCGACGCCGCGCAGGCGCTGCCGCCCGGCCCGCAGGTCGGCGCGGACCTGCTCGATGCGCTCGCTCGCCTGGCGGTCCCGGCGGATGGCGGCGCGCAGCTCCGCGGCGCGGGGTTCGACCGCGGTCAAAAAGCCGACCAGCGGGCGGACGACGAGCTGGTCCAGCGCCACCAGCGCCACCAGCGCCACCACCACCGCCAGCAGAATTTTTTCCCGTCTTCGATCGAAGATCGTCAGGGCTCCCTGGTCTCGGCCGTCACCGAAAACTGCCGCGTGTATCCGTTTGGGTCGGAGACCTCGGTAATCGCGCCGGGCGTGGCGCGGCCGAACGCCGGCGAGGCGTTCAGTCGCTCGGCGAAGGCGTACACGGGGTCGTCGCCGTCTTCGTGCGGCGCGGCGCGACCTTCGACGTACAGCGACATCGCCCCGTCGCGTCGGGACAGTTTCAGCGTCGCGGCGCGGGCCTGGTCGCGGGGGAACAGCTCCGTCGCCGTGGCGAGCCGGTCGCTGAGCGGGATGCGTGTCCCGTCTGCCCGCTCGCAGCGCCAGGGGCGCAGCCGCCGCCAGTGGGCGAGCAGGCGTCGGTGGCGTTCGGCCTGGTCGGCCTGGTCGGCGTGACGACGGCGCAGCTCATCCAGGCGGGCGGACTCCACCGCCGCCCAGACGCCCAGCGCCGCGATTGCCGCGACGCCCACGGCCGCCACAATTATCGCCGCCCGTCGCCAGGAGGGCATCCGCAGGCGCCGCCGCGGCGCCGGGCGGCGCAGCAGGTTCACCCGCCACCGGGGGCGCTCGGCGTCTGCGGTCGTCTCGGCCGCGGCGGGCGGGGCCTCCAGGCCCTGCAGCGCCGCGCCCAGCGCGGCGGCAGAATCCGCCCGCGCCTCGGCGCCGGCGTCATCGGCCCAGCGGACCTGCTCGTCGGCGCCCGGAACCACCGGCCGGACTTCAACCCCGAGGCGCTCGCCCAGCCCGCGGGCGGCGTCGCGCTCGTCCTCGTTGACCACCAGGTCCACCGGCGCCCCGCGTGCCTCGTCGTGCACCGTGGTCAGCAGGTGGACCATCTGGGCGACGAGCCCGGCGACCCGGACGTATCGCTCCAGGCGTCCGGCGGATTCGTCGTGGGGCTGGCGGGTGCGGGTGTGCGCGGCGACCAGCCGCCCGTCGACGGTCAGCAGGAGCGTCACGACCCGGCGTCCGGCGACGACGGCGATACGGGCCCCGCCGGTTTCGCCGGCGCCAGCTGCGACGGCGCGGAGGCAGCCCAGCGTCCGCAGCGTCACCGCGTCCAGGTCGAGATCCGCCTGGGCGGCGACCTGGCGCATCCGGTCGACGTCCGACCGCAGCGCCACGGCGCGGACCTGCCGCCCGTCCGGGTCGCTCCGCGCCTGGTGGACGTACTGCTCGGGGTCCAGGTCGGCGGTCGCGTCGGTGACCTGCTGGACGAATCCCCGCCCGGCCGGGACGGTCAGCACCGCCGACCGGGCCGTGAAACCGCCGTCGGCGAGCAGGCGCCGCAGCGCCTCGCCGATCGTCGCGGCGTCGGGCGCCCCGGATGCGGCGCCGGGAATCTCGCGCGCAGCGCAATGCGTCACGACGGGACCGGCGGACTCGCGGCGCAGTTGCACCGCCAGCACCCGGTCGCCCGTGAAGTCCACGCCGAGAACTTCCCGCGCCTTCATCGTGCCGCCTCAGGAGTCAGGATGATCCTTCTGCCGTATGTATCGGGTCGCGCGCCCGCGATTCGTCAGGCGAATTCCCGCCCGCCCGCGGGCATCTACCGCCCGGACCAGAAGATCACGCCGCAACGTCCGGCGTCGCGTTCCAGCACGGCCAGGGCGCCGCCGGGCGGCGCGGACGACCCGTCGCCCGCGCTGTGTGTGAAACC
>JBMCUM010000121.1:0-6402 GCA_048622595.1 Planctomycetota bacterium
GCTGCTCGCCCCGCGCATTATTCGCCATGACCGGGGCAAATGCAAAGCCCTTTGCACGCGACGGCGAAGCACGAGCGCCGAGACACGCCCGAACGGACGCGTGGAAACGTGTCGCCCTCGCCCGGACGTCGTCGCAGCCCCCGCGCGGCAGTGCTGCCGCCCGTCGGCGTCGCCGCTATAATCGCGCCGGCGCGCGAAAAAAATATAAAAAGGCCCCACGCGGTGACATAGCGCTGTCACCGCGGACCCGTAGAAAGGCGGTCGAGCATGAGCATCAGCCGTGTGTATCGGATCCTGCGATTGATCACGATCCTCCAAAGCCGAAGCGACTGCAACGTCGACGACCTCGCCGAAGAGCTGGGCGTCAGTCGGCGCACGGTGTTCCGCGACCTGAACATGCTGGAGATGGCCCACATCCCGTACTATTACGACCCGGACACGTCGGGCTACCGCATCAGTCGGCATTTCTTCCTTCCGCCGGTGAACCTGACGGTGACCGAGGCGCTGGCGATGATGCTGCTGGCCGGGCGGATGCGCAGCACCACGCACCTGCCCCTGCTGTCCGAGGCGTCGCGGGCGGCGCTGAAGCTGGAAAACGCCCTTCCCGGCGCCATCCGCCGCGACATGGGGACCGTGATGGACAAGGTCTCGCTGGCGGCGGCGGCCACCAGCCGGCACGAAGGGATCGACGAGGTATTCGAGACGCTGACCGAGGCGATCACGGACCGGCGGGTGTGCCGTCTGGTCTACATCAGCTTCCACGAGCGCAAGCAGATCGCCACGGACATCCGCCCGCTTCGCCTGACGTTCCGCCAGCGGGCGTGGTACGTTCTGGCCCACTCCGCGGTCCACGGGCAGGTCCGCACGTTCAAGCTGGGGCGCATCCGCAAGCTCACTCCCACCGACGAGACGTTCGACGAGCCGGACGAGGTCGACGAGCAGGCGTACTTCGGGCGGGCGTGGAACATGATTCCCGAAGGGCGCTGCTACGACGTCCACCTGCACTTCGACCCCATCATAGCCGGCAACGTCGCCGAGGTGCAGTGGCACGAGACGCAGCGGGTCGAGTGGAACGACGACGGGTCCGCCGAGTTCCGCGCCACGGTCGACGGGCTTGGCGAGATCACGTGGTGGGTGCTGGGCTACGGCGACAAGGTCGAGGTCGTCTCCCCGGAGGCGCTGCGGCGGCGTGTGGCCGAGCGGGCCTCCCGCGCCGCGGCGCGGAACGGCCGGGAGGCGGCGTCATGAGGGCCCTGGTCCAGCGTGTCGCACGGGCGGAGGTCGTCGTCGGCGACGAGGTCGTGGGGCGCATCGAGCGCGGGCTGCTGGTCTATGTCGCCGCGGCGCCGACGGACACGCCCGCCGACGCGGAGAAGCTGGCTGGCAAGGTCGCCCACCTTCGCCTGTTCGACGACGAGCAGGGCAAATTGAATCTGTCCGTCCGGGACGTACGGGGGGGCGTCCTGGCGGTTCCGAACTTCACCCTCCAGGCCGATACCCGCAAGGGACGCAGACCGGCCTTCAACACGGCCGCGCCGCCGGACCGCGCCCGGGGGCTGTACGACTCGTTCGTCGCCGCGCTCCGCACGCACCCGGTGCCCGTGGGCTCGGGCGTGTTTGGCGCGACCATGCGGATCACCAGCGACGCCGACGGGCCGGTCAACCTTCTGGTGGAGGTTCCGTCCGAGCCGCCCTGAGCCGACGTGATGACAGACAGGGCCCGACACGGCCCGCGCCGGGAAACCAACACTGGTAACGCGAGCATAACGACCCCCGATCCGCGTTACCCGGCGCGGGTCTCCTTTTTTGCGCCGGCGTGTCCCGGGCGTCGCTGGGGGCGGTCGGACCGTTGGACGCAAGCCCCCGAGTGGATACAATCCCCGCATCGACCCTCGGTACGGACGAGCCATGCCCGAACGATCGCCCCTGACCGTGCTGGTGCTGCTGCTGGCCGCGGCGGCGTGCCCCGCCGACAGCGGCGACGGACCGCCGACGAACCTGCCGGAGTACCGCTCCATGCGCCGTCAGCGCCCCGCTCCCTGGCCGGACTACACCGTCCGCCAGTACAACCTGCGGCGCGTGTGGAACGACGACCTGCCCGCGGCGCAGCGCGTGGCGTCTCTGGACCTTGTGGTGCACCTGTCGGGCGACGACGAGACGGTGGCGCGTCAGCTTTCGCTGCTTCTGGGACGGCGCTCCACGCCGCGCCGGCTGTACGAGGCCGTGCTGACGCACCTGCTGCGCAAGGGCACGCACGTGGTCGCCGAGCACGTGGTCAAGGCCCTGGAGAACCCCGACCTTCCCGCCGATCTGCGCGACGCCATCCTGCGGTGGCTGGTCGACCACCCCCAGCCGGAGGTCCTCGCCCGCGTGGTCCAGCTTTGGGCGGACGAGCCGCCCGACGGGCCCAACGAGCCCCGCTTCGTCCGCATCGTCGAGCGCATCGCCCGCACCCGATGGGACCGGGCGTTGCTGGACGGGATCAACGCCGAGCGCTTCGACGCGCGCGGCTCGGCGATGGAGGTCCTGTCCGCGCGGATCGACAAGTCGGTGCTGCGCCGGCGGATCCTGCAGCGGGAACCGGCGACGCCTGCGATGGCCGCCCTGCACGTGTTCGTCGAGCGGTTCGACTGGCTCCCGCCCGACGGCAGGGCGTTTCTCGCCGCGACCTGGTTGTATACGCATCGGGCGGACCGGATCGAGGACGCGGCCGCCCTGGCGCGCCGCTGGCGACGGGCGTACGGGTATCGATTTGGCGTGCGCGACTTCCACCTGCTGGCGCACCTCGGCGCCGACCCGCAGCATCAGCAGGTCCGCCGGTCGCAACTGGTGATGCAGGTCGGGCAGATGCTCGTGTCGCGCGAGCACCTGCCGCCGTCGGCCTACGCGGACCGCCCGGCCGCGGCGCACCGACAGAGCATCCCCGACCAGCTCGACCGGTTGAGCATGCCGGAGCTGTGGACGGTCAAGCTGATCGGCGAGATGTTCGTCCAGAGGCGGGTGCAGCGGGCGCTCCAGGTGGTGGCCGGACAGGACCGCGCCGATCGCCGCTCGGTCAAGGGGGGGCTGATCGTCTACGAGAACGGACGGGCCGAGGCGAAGCTGTACCCCGCCGACGTGCAGCGCGAGCAGGACGACCTGCATTACGTCCCCAGCCGGTACGCCGTGAAGCAAGCGCGTGACGCGCTGGCGTGGTTCACCGGGCACTTCGACCGGGTCGAGAACATCGAGCGCGTCGGACCGGACGCCGTAGAGCTCCGCGCCGCCGCGGAGGGGCGCTTCCGGGCCGTGGTGCTGACCTCGCTGAGCGCAAGGCGCTTCACCGCCCATTACTACAACCCCGACGGGCGGGTCGTCTCGCTCGGGGTCTACCCCTTCGGGCAATAGAGCATTTTACAGAATATCTGTCGCCTTCATGCCGGCTGCGGCATCGGCTGGCGGCGTCCGCTCATACGAGAGGCCGTATGGCCGGCTCCATCGGAAACCCATCGGGTTGCCTGCTTCGCCGTCCTTGCCAGCCTCGTCCTCGCCAACGCCTGAATGACGACATTTATTCTGCAAAACCTAGTCGCGGCGCCGCACCTTCCAGGCCGCGGCAGCCGGCGCGCTACCAGCCGGTCCCCTCGATGACCGTCTCGGTTTGCCAACTGCTCGGGTCACGGAAGTAGTGCTTGAGTTGCATGGCGGCGATGACGCCGTCGGAAGTCGCGGTCGCCAGTTGCAGCGACGCGCCCTGGCGACAGTCGCCGGCGACGAACACCCCCGGAACGGAGGTCCGTATGGTCACCGGATCGGCGGCGACGTACCCGTTATCGTCCATCGCCACTGTCCCCCGAAGCCAACCGGTGTTCGGAAGCATCCCGACGAAAATGAACACCCCGTCTACGTCCAGGTCCTCCTTCTCGTCGGTCTCGACGTTGCGCAGCACGACGTGGTCGATCTCCTCGCCGCCTTCCGCCGGGACGATCTCCTCCAGGACGTAGGGCAGCTTGATGTCGACGTCGTGCTCGTCCGCCGCGGCCTGAAGCTCCTCGACGAGAACCCGCTGGGCGCGGAACTCCCTCCGGCGATGCACCAGCGTCAGCTTCTTGACGAAGCGCGTCGCCAGGTAGGTCGAGTCCTCCACCGCCGTGTTGCCCCCGCCGACGGCGAGCACGTGCAGGTCGCGGTAGAACGCCCCGTCGCAGGTGGCGCAGTAGCTGACGCGGGTGGCCTGGCGCATCTCGTCCTCGCCCTCGACGCCGAGCTTGCGGTAGTCACTGCCCGGCGCGAGGATCACCGCCCGGGCGCCGACGGTCTGCTCGCCGTCGTTGACGTCCAGCTCGATGACGCCGTCGTCCCCGCGCCGCAGGGCCGTGACCGCCTTGCCCGTGGCGACCTCGGCCCCGAAGTTCTCCACCTGCTGCTGCATCGTCTGCATCAGCTCCGGACCGCCGACCTCCTTGTACCCGGGGTAGTTCTCCACCTTCTCGGTCAGGAGGATCTGTCCGCCCGCAAGGCCGTTCTTCTCCAGCACCAGCGTGTCGTAGCGATCCCGCGCGGCGTACAGCGCGGCGGCGAAGCCGGCCGGACCGGCCCCGACGATCACGCAATCCCGTACCTTCTCGTCGCTCATATCGCTTCCTTATCAACGCCAGTTCGCGAATGACGCCAATGCCGCGAAAGAGACCACCCGCAACGGCTCCATCCACAAATTGCACAGGTTACATGGATGGGTCGGAAGGACCATTCGACGGCATCCGTGGAATCCGTGGATAACGCCGTTGTTGTCCCCGTGGTCCATGTCATTCGCGGCTCATTCCCCGTCGCCCATCTCGGCGACGATGCGCTCGGCACGTCCGAACGCCTCACGCACGCGGGCCTTGTCGGCCGCCACGGTCGCCAGTCCGCCGGCGTCAATCATGCGGAGGGGCAGGCCGGCCTCGTCCATCCACATCGTCGCGCCGGGACGATCGGCGGCGCGCTGCTCCACGCACCGCACGGCCGGGAGGGTCTGCCCGCCCAGGTCGATCTTCTCCGGACCGGTCACGGCGAAGGTATGCATGTCGAACCCGTTGGCCTGGGCATTGTAGGTGGCGAAGGACCACGCCTGCGGCGCGTCGCGTTTTACCAGGCGCGGGAGCAGCTCGGTGAACGCCTGGGGCAGGTAGAGCCCGCGGTTGGGCGGGGGGATCTTGCGGGCGAATCGCTTGGCCTGCGCCTCGCCGCGGTGATGCCGCGTGATCCTGCACGTGATCGCATCGTCGGCGGTGACGACGTGGATCTCGTAGGCCAGTCGATCCTCGCCGTCGGCCTGTCGCACCCAGGCGCGCTCCGTCCACGCCTCGACGCTCCGGTCGACCGCGGCGAACAGCACCCGGCGGACGCGCCGCGACGGCGCGTCGGTCGGCTGGACGTACGCCCACGTGCGGACCTCGATACCGCGGGCGCCGCGCCGCGTGGCGACCCGCTCGACGACGCGGAGAAAGCCCACCGGCTCGTCGTCCTTGCGCATCAGGAACCATCGCGGCTCGTCGTGCACCGCGGCGACGACCCGCTCGGCGTCCAGCTCGCCGAGAAGCTCCCGTCCGCGGTCCAGGCGTTTCTCGCGACGCCTGGCGGCTGTGGCGGGGTCGACCACATCGAGTGTCGGGGCGACCGCCTCGAACACGGCGTCCAGCGCGTCGCGTCGTCCCGCCGGGCCCGTCAGCTTCAGCAGAATGAACCGCCGCTTCCCGGCCGGGACCCACCGCTGACGCTGATAGAACCGCGCCCGCCCGCGCGAGACGCCGCGAAGCTCCACCGCCCGCGCGTCGCCGTGGTCGACGACGCCGGCCTGGTCCACGCGGAACCCCTCGCCGCGTTTGAGCCGCTCGACGAGGACCTTCGCATAGGCCGACAGATCCTCCACCTCACGGGCCTCGACGGCGCGGTGCACGCTGAGGGTCCAGAGCACGGCGCCGGTTTCGGCGTCGTGCATGCGCCAGCTCACCAGGCGCGTCGCCGATGGGGCGCGGCGTCGCTCGGCGCCGACCGGCGGACGCAGCGAAAACCCGTGCTGGTAGTCGATGTACCGCAGCCCAGCCCGGGTCGTTGGCGTCTCGGCGCCGGCGAGCCCGACCAGCGCGATCAGCGTGGCTGCGTGAGTGATCATGACGCCGAATTATACCGTTGCGGTCGCGACGTTGCACCCGTCAACGCGCCGGCGACGTTGACACGCTTGGCATCCGATGCTGATCTCGTCCTACGCCGTCCGCACGTTCAGCGCCTTGGCGCCCTTGGGCCCGTCGGTCCTCTCGAACTCGACGTTCTGCCCCTCTTCGAGACTCTTGAACCCGTCCATCGCGATGTCGCTGTAATGCACGAAGGCGTCCGTGCCGTCTTCCATCGTGATGAATCCGAACCCCTTCGTGTTGTTGAACC
>JBMCUM010000122.1:0-6223 GCA_048622595.1 Planctomycetota bacterium
CGCCCGACCACCTGCTTGCCGAAACGGTTGGCGTGCGTGTTGTCGCGCATCATCTCCTCCTGCGGGCGCCAGGAGCGGTCGATGTACGCGTCCCACGCCGCGCGGATGTCGAAGTACTCGACCTTTTCGGCGCGGCACATTTCGCGCAGGCGGCGGGGGAACGTCGCGGCCGCGTTCAGCGTATTGGCGATACGCCGGCGGAGCTCCTCCGGGTCGTACTTTTTGCGCTTGCGGACCATCTCGACGTACCAGAACGCCCGACTGTGCATGACCGCGTGGGGCGTGACGGCGCCGCTGAGCACGAGGGTCTCGCAGTCGGACTTTTCGCGCACCTGGCGGATGACGTTGCGCATGGCCTCGGGGTCGTACCCGTGGCTGATCCCGGCGATGATGAGCAGGTCCGGGTCGTACTGCAGGACGTACTCCTGGACGCGGTTCTCGTGCTGGTAGTACGTGCATCCGGTGCTGCCGCGGACCGAGGTGACGACCTCGATGTCGGTCTTCGGGCAGGCCTCCATCAGCAGCACCTCGTACAGAGAGTTGGAGGTGTCGTTGCAGATGCTGTCGCCCAGCATCACCACGCGCAGCTCGCCGCCCTCGCGGAGCGTCTGCATGGTGCGCGGGATGTGCCGGCCGCGGTCGGCGGGCGGCTGGTACCGGATGAACGGGTTCTCCGCGGCGATGTTATCCAGCCACAGGCGGGCCCGCTCGGTCGGGACGCGGCGGACGCTGAGGTTGTCCACGTCCACGCCCGCCTCGGTCGGATGGAAGCGGACGAACATCCGCTCGGCGTCGGGATGGACGCGGATCACGGACGTCTGCTTCCGCCACGCCTCGCCGGCGTTGGGCAGGACCACGTCGTAGACGTCCGAGACGATCAGCTCGCCCTCGGCGTCGCGGAAGAACACGGCCCAGTAGCTCTTCTCGGTCGTCCGGGCGTCGAAGCTGATGAGGTAGTAGGCGCCCGGCTCGGCGTCCAGCTCGGGGCTGTCTACGTTGCCGGCGGCGACGTGCAGGGCGTGGCCTTCCCACTCGGTGCCCGCGTCGGTCCACGGGCGCGGGGGCTTTTCGTCCTTCTTCTTATCCTTTTTCTTGACGTCCAGCTTCCAGCCGGCCTCCAGCGGGTCGGTCTCGAAGTCCGTCTCGTAGACGACGGTCTCCCCGGCGGGGGGTTCTCCGACGGCCGTCGGCGCCGTCAGGGCGCCGGCCAGAACGATTGCCAACACGGCGAAAACGTGAAACGGCGTCATGCTGTGCGTCCTTTCCTGTCTCGTGGTGCCGGGTATAAGGGGTATCGGCTGCGACCGCTCTGCACGGCCGCGGGGCGCCCCGCGATTCACTCGTCGAAGGTCGTGCCGGTGTATCGGGCTTCTAGCAGAACCGGACGTGTCGGTCAACCGGTCCGTTGCACTCGTTGCGGCTGACGCGCCCCGCGGGCGGGGCTGGGCAAGCCGCGGCACCGGTCGTCGATCCGTCCGGTCTCGGGCCTCGATTCGCCTACATGAGGATGTCCGAGGCGACCGGATCGTATCGCGGATGTTCGCAGCGCGGATTCCGTCGTCCGCCGGTGAGGTAGAGCGACGGAGGGCCCTCGCACTCGATGGCGATCACGCCGCCCAGCGGGTGGGGCGGCGCGTCGGGCAGGTCCGAGAGCGTCACGCGGAAGATCCCGTCGTCCCGGCGGTCGGCGACGAGCGTGACCTCGCCGCCGTCGTGGACCATGCGCGCCGACAGTGGCGGCACCTCCAGGCCGGCGAAGGTGACCTCCCGTCCGCTCCATCGCGTCACGTGGAAGTACAGCGTCTCGCCGCGGACGGAGAAGCCGCCGTGGTGGCACCACTCGGCGCGGTCGCCCTCGCGGCGGCGCTGCAGCGACATGGTCATCGGCTCGCTGGCGTAGATCGCCTCGCCGTGCATCGTGGTCCATGCGCCCAGCGTCTCGAGCATGTCCTTGGACGCCTGCGGCAGGCGCCCCGAACCGTCGGGCCCGACGTTGATCAGCAGGTTTCCGGCGCCCATCGCGGCGCGGGTGAGCAGATCGAGGACCTGGGAATCCGGCTTGAAGCCCGCGTCCCCGGCGTGGTAGCCCCAGTTGCGGTTGTGCGTCATACACGCTTCCCACGGGCGGTAGGGCTGCGGCGGCGACATGTGCCCCTCCGGCGTGGCGAAGTCGCCTTCCAGCCCGTTGCGCCCGTTGAAGATCAAATGCGGCTGGATTGCGGCGAGCTTGTCGTTCATCTCCCGGGCGCGCCACCCGGCGGCGTCGAACGGCCACCAGCCGTCGTACCACATGCACTCGATCGGGTCGAACTTCGTGACCAGCTCCACCAGCCGCTCGTGGGCGAAGTCGACGAACGCCTTGCGCGCCCCGGCGTCTGCCAGCGCGTCGGCGCCGTCCGGCGTCGCCAGCCAGTGGTTCAGCGAGTGGTACAGGTGGACACGCAGCCCGTGCTTGCGACAGGCGGCGACGAACTCGGCGACGAGGTCGCGCCCGCACGCGGTCTTCGCGGCGCAGAACGGGTTGACCTCGGAGTCGTACAGGCAGAACCCCTCGTGATGCATCGTGGTCAGGCAGGCGTAGCGGCAGCCGGCGTCGGCGGCACGGCGGCAGATGTCGTCGGCGTCGAACGCCTCGGCGCCGAAGCGGTCGGCCAGGCGGCGGTAGGCGTCGGCGTCGATCCGCTCCTTGTTCAACGCCCACTCCCCGCGCCCGAGCAGTGAGTAGAGCCCGAAATGGATGAACAGCCCCAGGCGGGACGCGGCGAAATCGTCCAGGTTGCTGCGGCGGTCGGTGAACATGGCGTGGCCTTCGGGGCTGTCGGTGCGGGCGATGCCGGGGCGTCGTGCCCCCCCGGCGCTACGGGCGGACGTACAGGTTGCGGTCGCTGTGCTCGCCGCCGCCCCCGATGACCCACCCGGGCGAGTCGTCGAAGGCGTTGACGGCGTCGAGGTCCAGCTCGCTCGCCTCCCGCCACCGGACGTTTCCGCTTCCGTAGAGCTGGTTCGTCCCCTCGATGAACTCCACGGGGTCGTAATCGCGCGGTCCGCTGCGGGCGTTCGTCCCGCCCATCGTGGGCCCGCGCTGCCCGTGGTTGTACTGCCAGAGCCCCCCGCTCATCCACCATCGCCAGATCGTGTCGCTCATCAGCAGCTTGCCCGGCTGGAGGCGCCGCCCGACCAGGTCCTCCGGGTGGGTCGCCCGCCCGTTGCGCCATTCCTCGGCGCGCGTGAAGAATGCGTAGTCCAGGTCGCCGTGGTCGATCGTCTCCCAGCTCTTCTCGTACTTGGGCCCGCTCCGCGCGGCGGGGCAGTACCACATCCCCCCGAACGTCAGCTCGCTCTCATTGGCCTGCGACACGTATGGGCGCAGGGCGTCGACGGACCACTCCGGCGGCATGTCCGGGTCCCAGTTCCGGCTGGCGTGCCCGTGCTGGACGTCCGAGTGCATCAGGTGGGGGTACCTGCCGCCGTACTTGCCCACGGTGGCGGCCAGCTCGCCGTACTCCGTGTCGTACATGCTGATGGCACGGTACCAGTTGCTCAGGTTGGTCATGCACATCGTCCGCCGTGCCAGGCGGGTCGCCCGCCCCAGCGAGGGCATCAGGATCGACACCAGCAGCGCGATGATCGCGATGACCACGAGCAGTTCGATCAGGGTAAACCCGCGCGGGTCGTTGCGCCCGGTGGCAGGTTGTCGTTGTCCGGTTTCTCGCATCGCTCCGCCCGGCGCGGCGGGATTACCTGTCGAACTGGTCCCAGATCTCCTCGAACAGGGAGTTATGGGAGCGGCTGAAAGATGTCACGTCAGCGAACGGCGGCTCGTCGGGGTCGAGCGGCTGAAGCGCCACGTGGCCGTCGGCGTAGCCCACGTTGACCGTGTCCCCGTGCGAGAGGCGCACCCGCACCGGCGCGCTGAACACGTCCGCCCATACGGACTTGTGCCCCAGCTTGTCCAGTCGCGGCGCGTCGGTGGGGCTGTCTTCGTTGAACAGGCGCCGCAAATACCCCGACCGGACGTTCAGCCAGGAATAATGCTCGTCTCCGGGCCACAGGTCCCGTTGGTACGGCTCGGTCTTTGGCGCCACGTTGGCGTGGGTCGGGTCCCCGCCGCTGTTGGTGTGTTGGGGATACTTCTGCAGCGGGCAGAACAGCGCGTCGCTGTGGGCGGGCATGATGTCCGTCTCGATGAGCATCCCGAGGTTCTGGAAGCCGAACCGCACCCCGTCAAACGTCCCGGTCCCGCCGCCGCCGACGGGCCCGTACATGATATAGAGCATCTGTTGCCATTTGTACCACGGCCCGATGTACGGCAGCGAGCCGTCATTATCCGAGGCGTAGAGCGCCACGCTCCGACCGACGTGGTGCAGGTTCATCCCGCACGCCGCCCTGCGTGCCAGGTGCTTGGCCTGGTCCAGCGCCGGCATCAGGATCGACACCAGCAGCGCGATGATCGCGATGACCACGAGCAGTTCGATCAGCGTAAAACCGCCCCGGACCTGCCTGCCGGGCCCGGCGTGTGTCTGTGCGGCGTCGCTTGTCATGCCGGTTCTCCTCGCGGACGGGAGTTGGTGGGCAGTTGGCGGCCCACGAACCCCGCCGACGTCCTCTGACGGTGGGGGACCACCTACGTTACGCTACCGGGCTGACCCCGGGGACGCAAGCGCAGTCTCGCGTGCAAGTTTCACTTTTCACTCGCACGCCCTGCCCGCTGGCCCGTGTGTACCGCGGGCATCCTGCCCGCGCGTCTCGCGGCCATCTTGGCCGCGAAAGGTTCTCCAGCGAGGGCAAGCCATACGGCCCGTATGGGATGCCCTCGCCACGCGCGGGCGAGACGCCCGCGCTACGGATAAAGGCCACATCGCAAATGCCTCCGCGTGCAAGTTTCACCTTTTCGCTCGCACGCCCTGACCGCTGGCCCGTGTGTATCGCGGGCAGCACCGCCCGCAGGGGGCCCGCCCGCCGGGGTCATGCTCGGACGACCGCCCGCCCCTTCGCGGCGGGGGATCAAACGCCCCCGCCTTCCGGCGGCTGAAGCCGCCGGCTAACGCCCCTCGGCCCCCAGACGGGCCTGCGCTACGCTCCGGCTTCGGGCCGAACCGGTCGGAACCACCACCCGCCCCTTCGCGGCGGGACAAGACGCCGAACGGCCGAGCCCCTACCCGCGGTGCGCTGCGGACGGGGCAGGGGCCGCGGTTTGCGCAGTCCCGAGCTTGCCGAGGGGCGAAGCAACCACGCGGGGGCAACCACGGGGCCGTTGGTACGCATCGTGGTTGGCCTTCGGCCAAGCCACGGCACCCGCTCCGGCTTCGGGGCGAACCGGGCGAACCGCCGGACACGTCCATAAAAACGACGGCGTTCCGCTGGGAACGCCGCCGGGGTGCGGGTATGCAATTGTCGCCTCGCGTCTCAGGCGCGACGTCTGCGGCTCACTCCATACGGACTTCAGCCCATGCGGGCTTTCAGCCCATACGGACTTCAGCCCATGCGGGCTTTCAGCTTCGGCTGCGCCTGCGCTTCAGCAGCAGGCCGACGCCGCCGAGCACGATCAGACCCATCGTCGCCGGCTCCGGAACAGCCGTGAAGCGGATCTCGGACACGCCGGCGATGCCGTTCCACGGGTTGCTGCTCAACGGGCCTTTGTAGGTCTCGAAGGCGTGGAACTTGACGTATCGGGCGCTGACGGTGCCGTCGAAGGCGTAGTCCTCGCCCTCGTACGAGGCCAACCCTGATGCCTCGGCGAGGTCCTCGGGGGAAATGCTCACGGTGCTCCAGTCGCTGGCGTTGTCAGAGACGTGGGCGGTGATGTCCTTGAAACCGTAGTCCGGGGTGTTGTTGATGTTCCACAAGTGAAAACCGGTCATCTCATAGACGTCCCCCAGGTCCCACTGCAGCCAGTTGCAGCACGGGTGGTACTGCGCCGAGTTCAGCCCACACACATCGCCCGTATTGGTCGAGTGCGTCGGCCAGGTGGCCGGCAGCGCATCGCCGGTCTCGAGGTCGCCGCTCAGGCCGGAACTCGTCCCGCTGATGGTGCGGGTGATGTCGTTGCCGCCCCACTGCAGGCCGTCGGGATTATCGCCGCCTACCGGCCTGACGATGAAGTCCGCCTGCGCCAAGGCGGCCGGCAACACCAGCGCCGCGGCGCACAACACGGCGTACGTCGTCGTGAGTGTCCTCGTTCTGGTCATCCTTCCATCTCCTCTGACTTGAAGCGACCCGGAAC
>JBMCUM010000123.1:0-6167 GCA_048622595.1 Planctomycetota bacterium
GAGGACGACCTGACGTTCCCCCCCGACTACATGCAGCGCGTCGCGTCGCTGTACGCTGCGGATGCCGAGCAGCGCGTGGCGGGGATCGGCGCCGCGGTGTGCCGGCCGGGTTCGCTGCCCCTGCGCCGCCGCGCGTGGGACCTGTTAGCGCGATGGTTGGGCGAGGGCTGCTGGGGTCCGCGACGCCAGGCGGCGCGCTACGCTACACTTCCGCCCGCGCTGGCCGGGCGCCTGGTTCCCGCGGCACGCCTGTCCGGCGGGGGGCTGACGCTGCGCCGGACGGTCGCCGCGGCCGAACGCTTCGACGAAACAATGAGCGGCTACGCCTTCGGCGAGGACATGGAGTTCTGTTACCGTATCGCGCCGCGGCGGACGCTGTATCGCGCGCCGGAGTTGACGGCCTTGCACTTGCCCGCGGCGGCGGGACGACCGGACGGGACCGCGCGCGGGCGGATGTATGCAGCCGGCACGCTGCGCATCGTTCGGAACGTCGCAGCCGGCGGGGCGGGCACGTGGCTGCTGGCGGCGTACCAGCTTGGCGGGATGGCGCTGCTGTACGCGGCGTGGTCGGCGGTGAGCTTGCGGGCAGACAAGGCGCGGTTCGCGCGCGGACTGGTTTGGGAGACGGCCCGGACCGGGGCCGGCGCCGTGCGGAGGTTGCTATGCGGGTGCTGATGGTTGCCTGCGACCTGCGGACCGGCGGGGCGGAGATGGCCGCCCTGGAGCTGGTTCGCGCGCTGCGGGGGCGGTGCGCGTTTCTGGTCGCGCCGGTTCGCGGCGGCGGGGAGCTGGGCGATGCCTTCGCGGACGCCGGGGCGACGGTGTGCGATCCGCTGGCGCGGTTCCGGTTCGACCCGGCAGGTCCGTTCCGCGCCGCACGCATCCTCTCGCGCGAGGCGATCGACGCGCTGCTGGTGGTGGACGTCGCCCGCAACGCGATGCTCCACGCCCTGGGCGGCGCGACGCTCTGCCGCCGCCGCCTCGCGCGGATCTGCTGGTGCCACTCCGTGCCCAGCCCGCAGGCCGGACGGTTCGTGGCGCGGCTGCGGCGCGCCCAGCGGAGCGGGCGCCTCCAGGAGATCGTCCTGCTCAGTCATATCCAGCGCGACGCGCTGGTCGCCCGCGGGGTGCGACGTCGGGGAACGTCGGTGATCCCCAACGGGGTCGACCTGGAGGCGCACGCGACCGCCGCCACGACGCTGGCGCTTCCGTCGGACAAGACCGTCATCGTGCAGGTGGCCAACGTGATGCGGGACAAGGATTATCCCACGCTTCTCGAGGCGGTCGGGCGCCTGGCGCGGACGCGGGACGACTTTCACCTGGTGCTCGTCGGGCGCGGGACGGACACGCCGCGCATGGCTCGCGACGTCCGCCGCGCCGGGCTGGACGGCGTCACCACGCTCGCCGGGCGGCGCGACGACGTGGGCGAAATCCTCGCCGCGGCCGACGTGTTCGTCCTGTCGACCCGCAGCGAGGTGTTTAACCGCTCGGCGCTGGAGGCGATGGCGGCCGGGCTGCCGTTGGTCACCAGCGACGTGCCGGGCTTCGAGGAAGTCTTCACCGATGAGCGCGAGGGGCTCAAGGTCGCCCCGGGGCGACCGGCCGCCCTGTTCGAGGCGCTCGATACGCTGCTCGACCAACCGCAGATGCGCAACCGCATGGGCCGCGCCGCACGCCAACGCGCCAAGCGCTTCAGCCGCGAGCACATGGCCGATGCGTTCGAGCGCCTCCTGACCGCCGCGGTGGCGCGCGCCCGGCGCCGCTGAGCCGTCGAAGCGATTCGGCCGATATGCTTAGAGGACCGATATGCCTGGAGGATCGAGTTGGGTCCACGGATGAGACGAATCCCACGGATCGGGTCAGTGCGATCCTCTGCGGCCGTCTGTGACGCGGCGATGCCTGTACGCTCCGTGCCGCTCGCGTCCTGTCTTGCTCCTGCGGGCGCCTGACCATGCAGCATCCCGCCGACGCGGTCATCGCGGTGACGTTCCGCTGCAACGCGCACTGCGCGATGTGCAACGTGTGGCGCAGCCGGTGCGCCGACGCGCTGCGCCCGGAGCACATGGATAAGCTCCCGTCCTCGTTGCGGACGATCAACTTCTCCGGCGGCGAGCCGTTCCTGCGCGACGACCTGCCCGAATTCGTCCGGCGCGCGCGACGGCGCTGTCCGCGGGCGCGGATTACCCTCTCGACCAATGCCTACCTGCCCGACCGCATCTTCGATGCGATGGCGGAGATCCGGGCGATCGACCCGCACGTCCGCCTGGCCGTCAGCGTGGACGGGCTCGGTCCGGCGCACGATCGCATCCGCGGGGATGCGGGCGCGTTCGAGGCGGCGGTGACGCTGATCGACCGGCTGGTCGCCGACGGATTCGACAGACTGCGCCTTAGCATGACGCTGTGGCGCGACAACCTCGACCAACTCATCGCCGTGGCGGAACTCGCCGCCGAGCGCGGGCTGGAACTGGGCGTCGTGGCTGCCCACGCCGCCGAGACGCACCTGGGCATCGGCGACCTGGAGCAGGCGGCGATGCCGCCCCACGCGCGACAGAGTTTCCAGCGCGTCGTGGGGCGGTGGTTGCGCTCCTGGCGACCGAAACAGTGGGCCCGGGCGCACTTCGCGGTCGGGACGTACCGGCGCCTGGCCGGTCGGCCGTGGCGCGTCCGCTGCCGCGCGGGCGAGGACTTCTTCTTCCTCCAGGCCGATGGGACGGTCTACTCCTGCTCCGTGCGCGGCCGGTCGCTGGGCGACCTCGTCGAGCAGGACTGGGACACGATCGCCGCGGGGCCCGCGGTCCGCGAGACGCTTCGGGCCGCGCGCCGCTGCCCCGAGCGCTGCTGGATGATCTGTACCGCGCGCAGCGCGTACCGTCGGCGACCGTGGGCGGCGGCCGGGTGGATCGCCCTGACCAAGCCGCTGGCGCACCTGCGCCTGCTGCGGCTGCGGCGCGCTCGTCCTGAGCCATGGGAGTCGCCGCGTGCGGATTCTGCACGTTGACAAGTTCTATCCGCCCACCGGCGGCGTGGCGGCCTTCATCGACGCGCTCGCCGCCGAGCAGCGCGCCCGAGGGCACACGGTCGATCTGTTCGGCTGCGCCGCGCTCGGCGCCCCGGCCGCGATGCCGCGCCGTTACGACTTCACCCGTCGGCGTGCCGCCGACCTGCCGCGTATGGTTCACAGCCGGGAAGCGGCGGATAAGCTGGATCGCTTCCTGCGGCGGTATCCCGCTGACGTGGCGCATCTGCACAACATCTACCACCACCTGACGCCCTCGATCCTGCCCGTGCTCGCCCGACGGGGCGTGGGGACCGTGATGACGGTGCACGACTACCGCCTGGCGTGCCCGACGCGCCACTTCCTTCGCCCGGACGGGCTCTGCCGGCGCTGCCTGCCCAACCGTTTCTGGCACGTCGCGTCCCCGCGGTGCGCCGGGGCGGTCGGGGCGGGGCTGGCCGTCGAGAGCTACGCCCAACGCCTGGCGCGCCGCTACGTCCGATGGGTCGGGCGGTTCCTGTGCCCGACGCGCTACATGGCCGGCGTGCTGCGTCGGGTGGGTGTGCCGGCGGCGCAGCTCGCGACGGTCGCCTCGCCCGTGCCCGTCCCGCTCGACGCGGGCCCCGCAGACGACGTCGGAAACCGCCTGCTGTTCGCCGGACGATTGAGCCCGGAGAAGGGCCCGGAGCTGATGCTCGCCCTGGGCGAGCGCCTCGGCGAGGCGGAGGTCCGCGTCCTGGGCGACGGGCCGATGCGTACAGGACTTCAGCGCACCATCGCCGCGCGCGGGCTGGCGAACGTCCGGCTCGCCGGACAGGTCGACCGCGCGACGGTGGCGCGGGAAATCACAGGCGCCGCGGCGGTCGTGCTGCCCAGCCGGTGCATGGAGAACGCGCCGCTGACGATGCTGGAGGCGATGTCGGCCGGACGGGTCGTCATCGTCCCGGACCAGGCGCCGCTGCGCGAATGGGTCCGCGACGGCGTCACCGGGCGGACGTTCACCACGGGCGACGCGGACGCCCTGGCGGGCGTCGCCGCCGAAGTCCTGGGCGATGCCAACGCGCGGCGGCGCATGGGCGCCTCGGCCCGGCGGGTGGTTCGCCGGCGCCACGACCCGTCCGCCGTCGCCGAACGCGTTGACGCACTCTATCGGGAGGCGCTCCGCCGATGCGCATCGCGATGATCGGAACCCGAGGCATCCCCGCCCGCGCCGGCGGGGCCGAACGCGTCGTCGAGGAGCTGACGCGGGAGCTGACCGCGCGCGGCCACGAGGTCATCGTCTATGGACGGCGGGGCTACCTGCCCTCGCGCCCCGTGTCGCCGGCGGGGCACGTGCTGTTGACGCCGGGGCTTTCCGGCAAGCATCTCGACGCGGCGACGCATACGTTCACCGCGATGTGCGATGTGCTGCGACGCGGGGTGGACGTCGTTCACCTCCACTCGCCGGGACCGGCGCTGTGGAGCTGGCTGCCGCGACTGACCGGGCTGCCCCTCGTGCTGACCGTCCACGCCCCGGACTGGCGCCGCGCCAAGTGGTCACCGCCCGCACGAGCGGCAATCGCGCTGGGGCTGCGCTGCGGGATGCGCTTCGCCTCGGCCGTCACGGCCGTGTCCGCGCCCCTGGCCGATGAGCTGTCCCGCCGGTTCGCCCGCGAGGTCGTCTGCGTGCCCAACGCCGTTCGCCCCCCGCGGCCCGCACCGCCGCGGCGCATCGTGCAGTGGGGGCTGCGACCCGGACGGTACGTGCTGTACGTCGGGCGCATCGAGCCGGAGAAGCGCCTGGACGTGTTGCTGCGGGCATGGGGCGAGCTGCAGCCGGAGGGGGGCGAACTCGTCGTCGCCGGTGACGTCGAGACCGGCGCCTACGGGCGGCGTTGCCGTCGCGACGCGCCGCCGGGCGTGCGGTTCCTGGGACCCCGGTTCGGCCGTACGCTCGATGAGCTCTACGCCAACGCCGCCCTGGTGGTCCACCCCAGCGAGCTGGAGGGCATGTCGCTGGTGCTTCTCGAGGCCGCGGCGTACGGACGGTGCGTCGTGGCCGCCGACATCCCCGCCAATCGCGCGGTCCTCGGCGACGATGCCGTATACTGGAGTGGCTCGCCTAGCGAACTGGCCGGGCAAATCCGCCGATGTCTCCAAGGTGAGACCTGGCGCGACACGATCGGGCGGCGCGCACAGCGGCGCGTCGCGCGGCGGTTCGCCTGGGGCGCCGTCGCATCCGCGATGGAGGGCATCTACGCCCGCCTGCTGCGGGGGGGCAAGATGAGATGACCGTGGTAAGGACGGAGGCAGTTGAGCGCGTCGTCGAGCCGGATGTGCGCCTTGCAGACTCGGTCGTCCCGGCCGGCTCCGCCCTGTACGAGTGCGCCAAGCGCGTCATCGATGTGGTGGGCGCGCTGGTGCTGGTGATCGTGAGCTTGCCTGTGATGATCGCGGCCGCCGCGGCGATCAAGCTCACCTCGCGCGGGGGCGTGCTGTTTCGGCAGGTGCGCGTGGGGCGCGGGGGACGGGCGTTTACGATGTACAAGTTCCGCTCCATGCGCGCCGGAGCCCAGCAGGACCGTGGCCTGCTGGCCGACAGGAACATCCACGCCGGGCCCGTGTTCAAGGTGCCCGACGACCCCCGCGTCACGCGCGTGGGTCGGTTCCTGCGGCGCAGCAGCATCGACGAGCTGCCCCAGTTGATCAACGTGCTTCGCGGGGAGATGTCGCTGGTGGGCCCGCGCCCCCTGTGGCTTCCCGAGGCGCGCAGCGCCACCGGCGCGGCGCGGTACCGCACGACCGTCAAGCCCGGACTGACGTGCCTGTGGCAGATCTCCGGGCGCAGCGAGCTGAGCTACCCGGAATGGGTCCGCCTCGACCTGTACTACATCACGCACCGCAGCATCCGACTGGACGTGCTGGTTCTCGTCCAGACGATCCCCGCCGTGCTCTCGGCGCGCGGCGCCTACTGAGCGGCCGACTGCGAGGGACAGGACTCGAACCTGCACCCCTTACGGGACCAGGACCTAAACCTGGCGCGTCTGCCAGTTCCGCCACCCTCGCGACGGACGCATTGTATCGCACGTCGCTGCCGACGGGAACCGCCGGTCCGCCCGCGCGTCTAACCTATGGAATGTCGGTGGCCGCGGCGCGCCGCCACGTTCGCGCCGTCCGCAGGCCTGTGCGCCCG
>JBMCUM010000124.1:0-6152 GCA_048622595.1 Planctomycetota bacterium
CCGAAGATCCCGTGCAGCGTCTTGGCCAGGTACATCCCCTCGTACGCCCCGCCGCAGAGGACCATCCCGAGCGTGAAGAGCATTTCCACGCCGAGCGGGTAGTACCCGTAGGCGTTGCGCGGGGTCTGGCGGACGCTCCCGGCGAAGAGGTACTCGCGCGGGAGCTGGAGGTGGTACTCCAGCACGTCGTAGGCGTCGCTGGCGCCGATGTGCCCCGCCGGACGGAGGGCTCCGGCCAGCCAGACGCCCGCCCCCGCGGCGACGAGGACCCAGACCAGGGCGCGCCCGTCGTGGCGCTGGGGCGGCTTCCAGCGGCGCAGGGCGTGGCGTCCCTGCCACCCGGCGGCGACCGCCCCGACGCCGACGACGGGCCACCACACCCAGCCGGTCAGCACCCCGCAGGTTCCGAGGATCAGCACGCCCGTTGACAGCACCCACAACCCCAGCGCGCAGGCGGTGACGACCCGCAGGCCCGGCGGCGCGCCGCCCGGCGCCACCCGTGCGACGATCGGCCAGGCGTATCCGCCCGCGGCGAGGACGATGAGTCCGGCCAGTCCCGCCTGCGTCAGCAGAACGTTGACACCCGCCACCCAGGCCAGCGGGAACCAGCCCATCAGGTGCATGCACATGCCCGCCCCGGCCGCGGCGACGAACACGCCCAGCAGGCGCCGCGACAGCGTCCTGTGTTGTTCGTCCGCCTCGCTCATGTGGGAACCGATCTCTGCGCCGCCGGGGACGCGGGCCGGGGTTGGTCTCACCCGGCGAACTGCGTGCGGTAGAGCTGCTCGTAGAGGGCGCAACGCTCGATCAGCTCGTCGTGCGTGCCCGTGTCGATCACCCGTCCGGCGTCCATCACGGCGATCCGGTCGGCCGAACGCACCGTCGCGAAGCGATGCGCGATCAGCAGCGTGGTGCGGTCTCGGACGAACTGCTCCATCGCCTGGTGAATCTTGCGTTCGCTGTCTGCGTCGATCTGGCTCATGGCCTCGTCGAAGATCAGGATTCTCGGGTCTCGCAGGATGGCGCGGGCGATGGTGATGCGTTGCTTCTGCCCGCCGCTGAGCGTCGCGCCGTGGGCGCCGACGATCGTCTCGTACCCGTCGGGCAGCTCGCGGACGAACTCGTCGACGAACGCCTGCCTGGCCGCGGCGATCACCGCCTCGCGCGACGCCCGCCGCAGCCCGTAAGCGATGTTCTCGGCGACGGTGGCGTGGAACAGCACGGCGTCCTGGGTGACCACGCCGATCTGCCGCCGCAGCGACCGCAGCGAGACCCGCGTAATGTCGCGTCCGTCGATGCGGACGGTTCCGCCGCTCGGTGCGAGCAGGCGCGGCAGCAGGCAGACCAGCGTGGTCTTGCCCGAGCCGTTGGGTCCGACGATCGCCAGCGTCTGACCGGCGGGGATGTGCAGATCAGCGCCGCGCAGCGCGTCGGTCGAGGCGCCGGGGTAGCGGAAGCTGACGTTCCGGAAGTCGATCCGCTGCTCGTGGGGCGGGAGCATCGGCGCGCCGGGATCGCGGCGCTCCTGGGGCTGGTCCTGCAGCTCGAAGACGCGCCTGGCCGCCGCGTCCGCACGCTGGAAGCGGTTGTGCACGCGCGCGAGCTTGCGGACCGGGTCGAACATCGCCGCAAGGCACGCCATCCACGTCATGAAGATCGCCGGGTCCATCTTGTGGTTCAGCACGAAGTATCCCGCCACGGCGACGGCGCCGACGGCGGCGGTGATGCCGACCGCCTCGATGCTCGGGCTGGTGGCCGCGTCCACGCGGCTGATGCGGTCCTGCTCGGCCAGCAGGCGTCGGTTGACGCGCAGGAAGCGCTTCCGCTCGGCGCCTTCCATAGTGTAGGCCTTGACCACGCGGATGCCGGTCAGCGTCTCCTCGAGCACGGCCAGCATGTCGGACCAGCTCTCCAGCGCGCGACGGGAGGCGCGTTTCATCGCCTTTCCGAATTTTCGCAGCAGCACGTACGCCGGGGGACCGGCGACCATGGCGATGAGCGTCAGCTTCCAGGACAGGATCAGCGCCACGGCGATGGACCCGCCCGCTTTGGCCGGCTCGACCAGCGTCTTTCCGAACAGCGTCGCCTGGGCGCGGCGGATCTCGCCGGTGTCGCGGATGAACCGGCTCATGGTGTCGCTGGTTCCGCGCGAGGCGTAGAACGTCACCGGAAGCCGCAGCGCCACGTTGTAGTTCGCGCAGCGGATGTCCATCACCGCCCGCCACGCCGCGGTCTGGACGAAGTAGTCCTGGCAGAACCGTACGGCGTCGCGCAGGACCGTCAGCACCAGCGCCACGCCCAGCACCCCCAGCAGGATGGGAAACCGCCCGGCGTAGCTGTCGGGCTCGTCGATCCGCGAGGCGACCTTCACCAGCATCCGCGCCGAGAAGCCCGGGCGAGCGGCGGTGACCGTCCGGTCGCGTCGAAGCTCGGCGCTGACCGGATCGTAGGTGTGCAGCGCCACGTCCGTTCCGGGCTCGACGCGCGCCAGGTGGCGCAGCAGGTCGTCGCCCCGCCGGGGCAGGTGCCCCCCGGCCCCGACGAGCCAGTCGCCGCTCCGGATGCCCGCGCGGTAGGCCGGTCCGTCCTTGGTCACGTCGATCACGTCCACAACGACCGAGACGCTTCGACCGGCAACCTGCGTCTGCGCCGGGACGACCCGCTGGACGAGCCGGGCGCCGAGACGTTCTTCCGCGCCGCGCCGCCACGCCCACCCGTGCAGGCCTTCCGGGTCGATGAGGACCTTCAGCCCCGGGGCGAGCATGCCCAGCCCGCCGCCCCACAGCACGGCGATGACCACCACGCACGCCACGGAAATCACCAGGCGCTTGCGGTACGGACGCAGATACCGAATTGTGCGGAAGAAATCGCGCATGCAGGGCGGTGCGGAAGGTTATACGCCCGCGGCCTCGGGTGGTCAACGCGGGGAGCTTCCCCGTCAGGCGTTCGAGACGCGCACCAGCGCCTCCAAAGCGCTGGCCGCGGCGCCGGAGTCGATGGATTCGCGCGCCAGCGGCAGCCCGTCGGCGATGGTGTCGGACTTTCCGGCCACTGCCAGGGCGGCCGCGGCGTTGAGCACCACCACGTCGCGCGACGGCCCGGGCTCGCCCGCCAGGACCCGGCGGATGCGGTCGGCGGATTCCTCGGCCGAGTCGACCAGCAGGTCCCCCAGCGTCGCCGGCGTCAGGCCGAACTGGTCCGGGTCGATCCGTCGCGTGGCGACCTCGCCGTCGCGGAACTCGGAGACCTTGGTGGGGGCGGTGATCGACAGCTCGTCGAGCCCGTCGTCGGCGTGGACGACCATGGCGCGGACGGCGCCGAGCGCGCCGAGCGTCTCGGCGATGGTATCGGTCAGCGCCGCGTCGAACACGCCCATGAGCTGGCGCCGCGCCGCGGCGGGGTTGGTCAGCGGGCCCAGCAGGTTGAAGAGGGTCCGCACGGCCAGTTGCTTGCGGACCGGGGCGGCGTACTTCATGGCGGGGTGGCAGTTGATGGCGAAGCAGAAGCACACGCCCGCCTCGCGCAGGCAGCGGGCGACGGTCTCGGGCGCCGCATCGAGGTTCACGCCCAGCTCCTCGAGCACGTTGGCCGATCCGCTGGCGCGTGTGTTCGTCCGGTTTCCGTGCTTGGCGACCTTGACGCCGGCGCCGGCGAGGACCATCGCCGCCGCCGTGGAGATGTTGAACGTGCTCAGTCCGGTTCCGCCGGTCCCGCAGGTGTCGACGACCTCGACGCCCCCCGTGTCGATGCGGACCACGTGCTCGCGCATCGCCTCGGCGGCGCCGGCGATCTCGTCGACGGTCTCGCCCTTGATCGCCAGGGCGGTCAGCAGACCGGCGACCTGCGCCTCGGACCACAGACCGTCCATGATCTGCCCGAAGGCCCAATGGGCCTGCTCGCGGGTCAGCGGCACCTGGTCCATCAAGGTTCGCAGGAGGTCGCGGTAGGTCGGCTGGTCCATGATCGGCTCCTCGCCGGTGCGTCGGTCCGCACCGCTCGGCGCGATTATACGCCCGCCGCGACGCCGTCGCCACCGCCCCGCGCCGGATTGCGTCCGCCGGCGGACGGGGCTACAATCCGCCGCATGGATGACCTGATCCAACGCCTCGACGCCCTGACCAGCCCCCGGGTTGCGCTGGTAGGGGACTTCATGCTCGACCGCTACGTCCACGGAGAGGCCGAACGCATCAGTCCCGAGGCGCCCGTGCCCGTCCTCCGCGCCGTCGCGCACGACACCCGCCCGGGCGGGGCGGGCAGCGTCGCGGCGGCCCTGCTGGCGCTCGGCGCCCGTGCCGTGTGCATCGGCGTGACCGGCCAGGACCCGCCCGGCGAACAGCTCAAGGGCATGCTCGTCGCGGCCGGGGCGGAGACGTCCTCGCTCATTCGCCCGCCCGGTTGCGCGACGATCGTCAAGAGCCGCTACGTCGGGCTCGCTCAGCACAAGAACGCCCAGCAGTTGCTGCGCGTGGACGAGGAGGCCGGGTATGTCGTCGACGACGGCGTTCGCCTGACGCTGCGTGCGGCGGTCCGCAGCGAGTTGGGCGCCTCGGACGTGCTGGCGATTCAGGACCACGACAAGGGGCTGCTGACGGGCTCGGCGACCGGGGAGATCATCCGGGACGCTGCCGCGGCGGGCGTGCCCGTCGTGGTGGACCCGGCGCGGACGGCCGACTACAGCCGATACCGCGGGGCGACGCTTCTGATGCCCAACCGCTTCGAGGCGACGCGCGCCACGGGCATCGACATCACCGACGACGCGACGCTGGACCGGGCGGCCGAGCAGTGTCGCCTCGCCGCCGACGCCGGGGCGGTTCTGATCAAGCTCGACCGCGAGGGGATGTACCTGCGGACGGCGGAGGGGCGCGGTCGGCGGGTGGCGACGCGTCCGCGCTCGGTCTATGACGGGACGGGCGCCGGAGACGTGGTGCTGGCGATGGTGGCGCTGGCGGTCGGCAGCGGTCTGGGCGCGGCGGAGGCGGCGGGTCTGGCCAACGTCGCCGGCGGGCTGGAGGTCGAGCGGTTCGGGGCCGTTCCCATCCGGCGGGAGGAGGTCGCCGACGAGATGCGCCGGATGATCGGGCTTCGCGGGGGCAAGTTTCTCCAGCGGGGGCGGTTGTCGGCGGAGCTCGCCCGGCGCCGGGACCGCGGCGAGACGATCGTGTTCACCAACGGGTGCTTCGACCTGCTGCACATGGGGCACGTGCGCTATCTCCAACAGGCCCGCGAGCTGGGCTCGTGCCTGGTCGTGGCGATCAACTCGGACGACAGCGTCCGCCGGTTGAAGGGCGACTCCCGCCCGGTCATCGGACAGAGCGAGCGCGCCGAGATGCTCGGCGCCCTGGAGTGCGTGGACTACGTGACGGTCTTCGACGAGGACACGCCGATCCCGCTGTTGGAGACGCTCCGCCCGGACGTGCTGGTCAAGGGGGGAACCACGGACGTGGTCGTCGGGCGCGAGGTCGTCGAGGGTTACGGCGGGACGGTGACCACCCTGGAGAAGGTCGAAGGGCTCAGCACGACGCAGATCATCGACCGCGTCGTCGATCTGACGAGCTGAACCGCTGGTACGGATTACCGATTTCGAGTTTGCTCGCGGAGCCGGGCCATGAGCGCAAAGGCCGTCTTTCTCGACCGGGACAACACCATCCTCGCGGACCCCGGGTATCTCAGCGACCCGGACGACGTGAAGCTCCTTCCCGGTGCGGCGCTGGCGCTGCAGTCGCTGGCGCAGGCGGGCTACAAGCTCGTGGTGGCGACGAACCAGTCGGGCATCGCGCGGGGGCTGCTGACCGAGGAGACGCTCGGGCAGATCCACGCCGAGCTGCGTCGGCAACTCGCCGAGCAGCACGTCCACCTCGACGCGATCTACGCCTGCCCGTACCACCCCGAGGGAACCGTCGAGCCCTACGCCCGGGAGTCCGAGCTGCGCAAGCCCAACCCCGGGATGCTCCTGGCCGCCGCCGAAGAGCTCGACATCGACCTGGAGCGAAGCTGGGCCGTCGGCGACAGCCCCCGCGACATCGAGGCCGGTCAGCGCGCCGGCTGCCGCACGATCCTTCTGCGCGCCCATCCCGACCGCCACGAGGACGACCCGCACGAGGAAAGTGCCCGCCCCGACTTCGTGGTGCGTAACATCGTCGACGCCGCACGGC
>JBMCUM010000125.1:0-6081 GCA_048622595.1 Planctomycetota bacterium
CACCAGACCCTCGCCCCGGCCATGGATATCCAGGTCGCCAGCAACTTCGAGCGGTATCTGTACTACAAGCTCGACCGCGAACCGAAGCGGCTCCAGGCGACGATGGCGGAGTTCTCCCGCACCGGGTCGCTGCAGGTCGAGCCCACCGCGGAGGGCGCGGTGGACCCGTGCTTCGAGGCCGGGGCGACCGATACCGACGCCTGTCTCGACGCCATCCGGCGCCACTACGAAGCCGAGGGATACCTGCTGGACCCGCACACTGCCTGCGGCGTGGCGGTGGCCGAGTCGCTCGCCGCGGACGCCGACGACGAGCCGATCATCTGCCTGGCGACGGCGCACCCGGCCAAGTTCCCGGACGCCATCCGCCGCGCCACCGGCGCCGACGTCGCCCGGCATCCGAGGATCGACGCGCTGATGGACAAGCCCACCCGCTGCGCCACGCTGCCCGACGACACCGAGGCCGTCCGGCAGTTCATCGCGGATACCGCCCCGTGACGGCCCGGACGAAACGGCCGCGTGACGACGTGGTCCACGTGCGCGACTGCGGCGCGCGCGGCGACGGGACCGCGCTGGATACCGCCGCCGTCCAGCGCGCCATCGATGTCTGCGCCGCCCGGGCGCACGGGGGCACGGTCGTCGTGGCGCCCGGCGTGTACCGTTGCGGGTCGCTGGCGTTGCGGTCCGGCGTGACGCTCCGCCTGGAAGGCGGGGCGGTCCTCCAGGCAAGCGACACGCTGGAGCACTACGAGCTCGACGGGCGCCGCGCCGGGCTGCTGACCGCCGCCGGCGCCGTCGACGTCGCCATCGAGGGCGCGGGGGTCGTCGACGGTGCGGCCCGGAGCTTCTTCCACCCCGAGCGGCGTCACTTCAAGGACGACTTCCGTCGGGAGACCTCGCGGCAGGGGGCGGCGTTTCTCGCCGACGCCGAGGCGATCCTCCACGGGCCCTGGGATTTCGACGACCGCCCGCCCCCGGTGTGCACGCTGGTCGACTGCGACAACGTCCGCGTCGAGGGGGTCACGTTCCGCGACGCCCCGGCGTGGACGTTCTGCGTCCTGCGCAGCCGCCGGCTGCTGTTCGACCGCCTCGTGATCGACAACAACCTCGCCGTGCCCAACAGCGACGGCATCCACGTCTCCCGCTGCCGGAACGTCCGCATCACCGGTTGCGATATCAGCGGCGGCGACGACGCCATCGCGATCACCACCCTCGTCCCGGACGCCCACCGCGCCGCAGACGCCCCGCCCGAGCGCCGACGCACCGAGAACGTCACGGTCGCCGACTGCATCCTGCGGTCGCGATCGGCCGCCGTGCGCGTCGGCTACGGGCCTTACGACATCCGCCGCGTGGCATTGAGCAATCTCGTCGTCCACGGGTCGAATCGCGGGATCGGCGTCTTCGCTCGCACCGGCGGGTGCATCCGCGACGTGGTCTGTTCCAACGTCGTGATCGACACCGACCTGGTCACCGGGCACTGGTGGGGCAAGGGCGAACCGGTGCACGTCTCGGCCGTTCCGGGCGGCGCCGGCGACGGTGCAGGCGCGCCGGGCGGGATCGAGCACGTCCGCTTCGCACAGATCGTGGCGCGCAGCCCGGCCGGGTGCGTCGTCTACGCCGACGCGCCGGGGCTGGTCCGCGACGTGACCTTCGACGGGTTGGACCTGCGCCTGTTCCGCAGCGAGCACGAGCGGCACGTCGGCGGGAATCTCGACCTGCGCCCCATCGGCGACGCGTCGCGGACCGTCTACGCCCACGACGTTGCGGGCGTGTACCTGCGCCGGGTCGCCGGGTTCGAGCTGCGCGGCGTGCGGGTCGCCTTCGACGGACCGGCGCCGACGTGGTACACCCGCGCGGTGCACTGCCGCCGATGCAGCGAGGGGCGGGTCGTCGACCTGTCCGTCCGCCCCGACGACTCGGCGGCGGGCGATTCGGCAACGTCCGGCGCGCCGCGCGGCGCCGACGTGCTGCTGGAGTCCTGCCGGCGGGTCGTCGTCCGGACGGACCTGCTGGCGCCCGGCGCCGTGCGGTGCGACGCGGACTGCGCCGACTGCCGCGCGGACGCCTGAGATACCCCCTTCCGCCCGCCGACGCGCTGCCTTGTGCTCGCGGCGCCCGACCCGCTAGCGATCAAACGGGCGCAGCAGCTCGCCGACGCCGCCGAGGATGCCCTTCCGCACGTCGCGCAGGGCGGCCGGGCGGACGTCGAGGTCTTTCGGGCGATCCCACCGCCCGCTGACGCGGAACCGCGTCAGGCGGTCCGTCACCCTCCCCAGCAGCTCCGACCCCGGCATTACCGGCAGCAGCGGGTCCAGCAGCGCTGCCGACGAGACCGGGACCACGTACAGGTCCACCGCCTTCGTGGCCAGATCGACCGTCCCGGCGTCGACGACCGTGGCGTGCAGGTCGCTGCGCAGCACCGCGCGATGGTTCGGCTTCGCGAAGGACACCTTCGTTCCCTCCACGGCGAACTCGGCGCGGGCGTCGGCGCGGGCCGACGGCGCCAGCGGAAGCGCCAACGCGCGGATCACCTCGCCCACCACCGTCGGGGCGTAGAGGTTGCCGTCCTCGACGGTCACCCGCCCGGCGCCGTACAAGTCCGCGACCCGCACGCCCTCGTCGCTGGAGACGATCCGCCCGCCCTGCAAGCGGACCTCGGCGTCGAGCGTCCCGCTGGCCAGTACGGCCTGGTCGCTGACGCTCCGGGCGAGCTCGGCGACCGAGGCACCGGTCAGCACCACGTCCACGTCTCGCAGCTCGACCGCCCCGACGGACGGCAGGTCGACTTCCCCGTCGGCCCACAGGCGCCCCCCGGCCACGTCGCCCCGGAGTTCCTCGAGTTCCACCGTCCGCCCGGTCAGGGCGACCTCCGCGCTCAGTCCGCTCCCGCGCGGGGCGCCGCGGCGGCGCACGTCCCACTCGCCCAGAACGACCTCGCCGAACGCACCGAGCTGCTCTGGGCGCCCGATCGGGCCGCGCACCCGAACGTCCGCGTCCACCCGGCCCGAGGCGATCACCGTCTCGCCCGCCCCGGCCGCGCCGAGCAGCGCTGCCGCCTCCGCCTCGCCCAGCCGGCGGTGGATCACGACGTCGGCGTCGAGGGTTCCGCTCTCGTCGATCCGTCCGCTGACGCTGAACGCCGCCGGCTCGTCCGCGCCGGGTCGGTGGAGGTTGAACCGGTAGCTCCCGTCGCCGCCGGTCGCGTCGAGACGGTATCCCTGCCAAACCGTGGTGCGTCCGCCCCGCTCGACGGCGCCGAACGTGACCGTGTCGATGGTCGCCTCCCGCAGGTCCACGTACTTGCGCCACTCCACCGGCGGGCCCTCGCGCGGCGGGGGCTTGCGGAAGGGCCAGTCGCACCGCCCGTCGGCCACGTGCGCCCGCACGTCCAGCGACGCCAGGCGCACCACCGACAGCTTGGGACCCAGCGACGGCCAGTCGCTCAGCCGAAGCTCCAGGGCGCCCAGCGACACCCACGCCCGGTCCTGCTCGTCGAGCAGGCGGAGTCCGCTGAGGTGCACCGGCCCGAAGTAGCGGAACGTCACGTCGCCGACCTCGACGCGTCCGTGCCACACGTCGGCGAGGTTGCCGGCGACCTGCGCCCGGATCACGGCCGGTATGATCCAGAACTTCCCCGCCGGAAGCCCCAGCGCGACGACCAGCACGACCGCGCCCGCCGCCAGAAGCAGTCGACGCCTGCGATGCGATTTGCGTTTCATGGACTCATCCCGCCTGGGGTCGCGCCCGCGCCCGGGCCGACGGTTGCCGCCCGCGCGGGCGACCGGATACAATTCTCGCCATGTTCGCCGCTTGTGGCAAGACATGTCGGTCGCCGCGACCGACGGCGACCCGCGCCGCGGTGCTGCTCGCCGTCCTCGCCGGCTGCACGCCCGAGCCGCCCGACGGGCCGACCGAGCCGGTGATTCCCCCGACGGCCGGTATCGAGGCGTCCACGCAGACCGACGACCTGTCGGTCGCCCTGTCGGCGGCGATGTCCGACCGAAACCGCGACCGCGCCCACGGACTGATCGACCCGTACGCCGCACGCATCCGCGCGGCCGAGCCGCTCGACGCCCAGCTCGCCCGATTCGCCGTCACCGGACCCCGCGCCACGCCGTCGCTGTACCCGACGGCCGGGTCGCGCCTGGCCTACTGGTGCAACGCGCGGGCGGCGTGGGCGCTGAAGCTCGCCCTGGAAGCGGACCTGCCCGAGGCGCTGCCGGTCGACGCTCTGGAGCGGCGGGCCTTCCTGCTCGACGGGCGGATGATGACGCTGGAGGACATCGACGCGGCGCTGAGCGAGCACGGCTGGCTGGCGGTCGTCGCGGCCCCGGGGGTGCGGATGCAGCGGGCGTCTCTGCCGGAGAAGCCCTTCGCCCCGGACGACGTCCGCCGCCGCCTCGCCGAGCGTCTGGACGTGTTCCTCGCCGACGAGCGCCGCGTCGTCGCCGACCCGGTCGCGCGGCGCCTGGCGATCCCGCCGGTGCTGTGGTCCCGCCGCGAGGCGCTGCGCGCCGCCGCACGCCGCAGCGGCAACGGCGACGCGACGCTCATCACCGCGCTGCTGCGCCAAACCGACGCCCGCGGGCACTACCGCCTCCAGGACATGCTGGGCTACACCGCCGTGGCCGCCGAACCGTCCGACACGCTGGCCGTCGCCCACTGGCCGTAGCGCCCCCCGCCGCGCAACCCCGCGTGCCACTTCCCGTCCCGGTCCGCGGGGTTCATGCTTCACGCCGCCCCGCCGCAAGGCCACACGCGCCGCGCTTCGGCGGCGGCTCGCCCCAGTCGGCGCCGGCGAGGGCGGGCAGACGCTCGTGGCTGGTCATGTCCGCGTGCAGCGGCGTGACCGTGACGAATCCCTCGGCCAGGCAGGTCACGTCGTCGTCCTCGTGCCCGATGAAGCGGTAGTCGCACCCGAGGTAGTACCGCCGCTTGCCCCCCCCTTCGGCGGGCGCGCCGGCGTCGTCCTCGCGGTGGTAGATGTCCTCGATCTCGGCCGTCGACTGGCGCACGACGCGCAGCCCGCGCGGGCGTGCGGCGGGGATGTTGACGTTCACCAGGTCGCCCGGGCGCAGCCCGATCGCCACGAGCCGGCGCAGAACCCACCGCGCGACCCGCCCGGCACGGGCGAAGTCCGCCCCGCCGTCGACCGCCTCGGCCGAGAAGGCCACCGACGGGATGCCGAGCATGGCGCCCTCTGCCGCGGCGGCGACAGTCCCGGAGTAGAACACGTTGATCCCCACGTTCGCCCCGGCGTTGATCCCGCTGAGCACCAGCTCCGGGGGCGGATCCATCAGGTTCCGCGCCGCCAGGCGGACGCAGTCCGCCGGTCGCCCGTCCACGCTGAGCCCCTCGCCCGGCGGGCCCGGCGCGCCGGTCGGGCCCAGCGAGGCGGCGCGGACGGTCAGCGACCGCTGGACGGTGATCCCGTGCCCCGCAGCGGACTGCGGCGAGTCCGGCGCCACCACCGTCACCTCGCCCAGCCCCGTCGCCGCGGCGCGCAGGGCGGCCAGACCCGGCGCGGCGATGCCGTCGTCGTTGCTCAGCAGGATTCGCACGGGGTCAGTGTACCCGCCCGATCGACGTCGAGAAACCATCGGCGCGGGCGTCACCCGCCCGCGTCGAGCCGCGCCCAGATGCGCCCCAGCGTGGCGGCGTGCCAGGCGTCCTCCGTCTCGGGCCAGCCGCCCGTCGGCGGGCCGGCGACCTCCGCGGCGATCGTCCCGTCGTCGCGCTCCCGCCGGACGCTGCCGTCCCCCCTGAGGACGTTGAGCCGGTCGCCGTGGCACCAGTCGGCCCGGCGGGGGTAGCCGGTCAGCCCGTCCCGCTGCGGCGCGGACTCGTTTACGTCGCGGAACCAGAACGTATCGGCCAGCAACACGTCGCCCGCGACATCGTAATGCCCCCCGCCCGTCCGTGCCGGCAGCGTGTAGCGGCGGTCCAGGCGAACGCGCGGCACACGCTCACGCGGAATATCCCAAGATTGCCCGAAGTGGAGGAGTTGGCCCCCGGCTCGCATTGCAAAAATGCTCATGCCCCAGTGGTCCCATGTGTACGGAGCAGCCGAGAAGAGATCCTCGC